>CAWUJR010000345.1:0-4601 GCA_963922375.1 uncultured Robbsia sp. | reverse complement strand
CTGGGCGCTTGGCAAAGTCGCGAGGCGGCCGCGCCGCTTGTCCTCGCGCGCTGCAAGATCGGTACGATCCGCTCAGTCGGAATCGTCCGCACCGGTGACGCTTGTTCTTGCCAACGACGAAGACAGCGTTCGCGGGGTAAGTGGGGGCCGTGGCGTCGGTAGGGTCAGTGGGACGGGTAGGGCAAGTAAGGTAATTAAAGGCGGCGCCGGCTTCGGCTGGCGTTATGCGTTGGCTTCGCTTGAGCGCCGGGGCGCGGCCAGCGCCGTGCAGATCACCGCGTTGGGGATCGCATTGATGTGCCTGATGTTGCTATCGATGACCCGCAACGATTTGATCGCCGGTTGGCGGCATGCGACACCGCCGGATGCGCCGAATCGCTTCATCATCGATATCCAGCCAGACCAGCGCGATGCGCTCGCGCAGCAACTGGCGCTCACCGGCCTGTCCACCGACGCCCCGGCGCCGATGATCCGGGGCCGTCTGATTGCGGTGAACGGCAAGACGATCGATGCCGACCAGTATCCGGATCAGCGCGTGCGCCGACTCGTCGATCGCGAATTCAATCTCTCGTATCGCGCGACCCTGCCAACCGATAACCGACTGGTGGGAGGGCAGTGGTATGGCAACGCGCAAATACCGCAGATCTCTATCGAAGCCGGTCTCGCGCGAGACTTGCACGTCAAAGTGGGCGATCGGCTGTGCTTCGACGTGGCCGGCCAGCAGATCGACGCGCCGGTGACCAGCATTCGCAAACTGGACTGGGGCAGCTTTCGCGTCAATTTCTTCGTCTTGATGCCGCCGGCGGCGTTGCACGATTTTCCAGCAACCTATATCACCAGTTTTCATGCCGATGCGACGCAGCAGGGTGCGATCGACAAGCTGGTCCGACAGTACCCGAACCTGACGGTGATCGACACCGGTGCGATCCTTGGTCAATTACAGCGTGTGCTGGATCAGGTGATCAATGCGGTGCAGTTTCTATTCATTTTCACGTTGGCCGCCGGCCTGGTCGTGCTGTATGCCACGTTGGCCGGATCGCGCGACGAACGCGCGCGCGAGTCGGCTTTGCTGAGGGCATTGGGCGCATCACATCGGCAGGTGCGAGCGGTACAGCGCGCAGAGTTCATCGTCGTCGGCGTCCTGGCGGGCGGCATGGCTGCGGCAGGTGCGCAGACGATCGGTTGGATTCTCGCGCAGCGGGTATTCGATTTCCCGCTGACACCGAATCCATGGATGCTGATCGTCGGCGTATTGGCGGGGCTGATCTGCTCGGTGGCCGGCGGCTGGTGGAGCTTGCGGAAGGTGCTGAACCGCCCCGCGTTGCAATCGCTGCGTGAGGCGTGAGTGACGCGTAACGCGTGAGGCTTGAGACGTGAGACCTCAGGCTGTGACTCGGGCACTGGTGAAGCGTAGGACCGTTGCCGTTTATACCGAACGCCGCGTCTCTGCCCATTTGTCGATGGTTAGCGGATGTCGATGCCGTTCGTCCAGCCTGGAAAGCAGCGTTTCAGGATCGGCCTCGAGCGTCAATAGATCGATGAACGCCGGGCGGATAAAGCCTTCGTCGGCGGTATGTCGCAACATCGCGATCATCGGATCGTAGAAGCCGGCGACATTGAGCAAGCCCATCGGCTTGTTGTGATAACCCAATTGCGCCCAAGTATACGTCTCGAACAATTCCTCCAGCGTTCCGGCACCGCCTGGCATCGAGATGAACGCATCGGACAAATCGGCCATCATCCGTTTGCGTTGATGCATATCCTCTACCACATGCAGTTCGGTCAACTGCCGATGCGCGACTTCCTTGTCGACCAGCAGTTGGGGGATCACACCGATTGCTTTGCCGCCGGCATCGAGGACCGCATCGGCCACCGTCCCCATCAGACCGACCCGACCACCGCCATACACCAGTGCAATGTCAGCCGACGCCAAGGCTCTACCCAGCGTCTGTGCGGCGAGCCGATATTCGTCGCGCACGCCAAACGCCGATCCGCAATACACACAGACTGCTTTCATCTTGGTACACCATCCACAACGTTGGGGGGAAGAACAATCGACTCGGGGGACACGCGTCCGCTGACCAAGTCGTCGAACATTTGCCGCGAACGACCTTTCAGGTAAGGCGCCATGATCGACAGAATCTGCTGGCTCGCACGATGCAATTCCTTGCGAATGGCGTCCTGATCGTTGTATTGCCGCGGGTTCATCACGAATTGGTACGACAGCCAATAGGTTGCGATGACCCCGATATTCGTGGCGATGACTTCGATCTCGGCGGCAGTCGCGTGCATCTCGCCGTCTTCGACCAGATGTTCGCAAAGTTGCTTCGCAAACCGTACCTTATGACCGATGATCTGCTTGAAATGCAGTTCGAGCGTCCGGTTTCGCGCCAGCAGATCGTTCAGATCTCGATAGAAAAACCGATAGGTCCACAAAAAGTCGGCCATATGCTGCAGATAGCGCCAGACCTCTTCGATCGTCGGGCGATTCTCGCTGGAGAATTGCAGGCGTCGCTCGATTTCGCTTTCGAATTGCGCAAAGATACTGTTGATGATGTCGTCTTTGTTCCGGAAATGGTAGTACAGGTTACCGGGACTGATTTTCATCTCGTCGGCGATCGTGGTCGTGGTGACGTTCGGTTCGCCAATTTCGTTGAAAAGCCTGAGCGACAACTCCTGGATGCGCTCACGCGTACGACGTCGAGGTTTGGCTTCCATAGACTCCTGCAGGCCGGTGCGGACTTGCCGGCGCAATGACGCATCACGATGATGACCAGCACGACTGCTTCGGCTTTTTGGGCGGCACAGCATGCTTGGCTGCAATAAACGAATAACGATGAATTATACGCGCGCGTATGTCGCCTGTTCTCGTTTGTCGCGCCCGGTCGCTTCTTGCTATTACTTGCCGCTGCAACTGCCTCAGGTGCCCACCGAATCGCTGAGCGAAGGCTGCATCTCGCGCCCATCTGGCGGTAGCGCTTCCTTGCGGGCGCGCGTCGCATCGCGCAACGCAGTGCGCAGGCCCTCTTCGAACACAGGATGGTAGAACGGCATCGCCAGCATCTGATTGAGGGTGAGTTCCTGCTGCACGGACCATGCGATCAGATGCGCAAGGTGTTCGCCCGCAGGCGCGATGCCCTCGGCGCCCACGATCTTTCCCGATAACAGATCCGCGTACACCCGCAGAAGGCCATGATTGCGCTGGGTCACACGGCTGCGTCCCTGATCTTCGAAACTGACCTGTCCAGCGATCGTCTTGACCGGATCCAGCGCCTTCCATTGACTGCCCGCCATCAGAATGCCCGGATCCGAAAACACGATCGACAGCGTCACCGGACGTGACTGCGGGGCGGCATGGGGCCAATGCGCCGCGCCTTCACCCGCGATGCGGCCTTCGTTCGCGGCATCGTTCAACCACGGGCGCTGGTGGTTTGCGTCGCCGGCGATGAAGATCGGCGCGTGCCCACATTGCAGCGTGTCGCCGTCGAATACCGGCACCCCATGCGCATCCCGAGGCACCGACGTGTTCTCGAGCGACAACCCTTCGAGCGCCGGTCGACGACCGGTGGCAATCAACACTTTGTCGAACACTTCGAGCTGTTCCTCGCCCTGCGCATCGGTGAACTGCAACTGCGCGCGCCCGTTTGGTGCGGCGCTGGCCACCACTTTCACGTTGTCGTGAATCGGAAACTCGCGACGGAACTGCTGCAACGCGTAGGCGGCCACGTCGGGATCGCTGATCGACGCCAGATTCGCGCCTTGACCGAACATCGTCACCTGTACGCCCAGGCGGGACAGCGCCTGCCCCAATTCGAGCGCAATCACGCCGGTACCCACGACGGCGACGCGCTTCGGCAACGTCTGCCATTCGAACACGTCGTCACTGGTCGCGATTGCCGCGCCGAGGTCTCTGTATTCGTCCGGGACGATCGCTGTGGCGCCGGTTGCGATCACGGTGGCGCGTGCGACGACTTCGATGGCCGCGTCGCCCTCGCCGACCGTCAGTCGGGTATCGGAGAGAAACCGTGCATGACCTCTGATTTTGTCGTCCGATGGATAACTTTCTACTTCCTTGACGACGAGGCCGGCAAATCGGTCGCGTTCGCGGCGTACACGCTCGAGCACCCGGAGGCTGTCCACTTGGACAGGACTGTCGAGTCGCAGACCGAAGCCATCGAGCAGCCGTGTCTCGTAAGCCGCATTGGCCGCTGCAATCAGCAACTTCGACGGCATGCACGCATGGCGCGCGCAGGTGGTGCCGTATTGACCGCTTTCGATCAACACCACACGCTTGTGTTGCTTCACGGCGGCGCGATACGCGGACAGTCCGGCGGACCCTGCACCAATCACTGCGACATCAACTTCTCTTTGTTTCATGCGATCCCCCGTTTCCTGTGGTGTGCCAGTCGTCAGCTATCCGCGAGCGTCCAGCGAAAGACATGCTTTCAATGTGCCACGGATCGCCAAGCAGTGCAGGCAGTGGATGCGTACGGGGTCGTTCAACAGGCGGCCAAAAGGGCAGCGCGAACCGAGTGCGGATCGCCGGAAGCGACGGCACGGAGCGATGGGACGTGCGAATAGGGGCGTGCGAAAGAGGGGGG
>CAWUJR010000344.1:0-4616 GCA_963922375.1 uncultured Robbsia sp. | reverse complement strand
ACCGCAAAGATCGCCTGCAATACCGCACCCTGCGACAGCGTCATGCCCAGTGCAACCTCGGCCCACTTGAGCACGATGAATTGCAATGTCGCCCCGGCGCCCCAGAAAAGCGTGGTGACCGCCAACGAGATCTGCCCGAGCTTGTCGCGCCACAGGGTGACGAAACAGTCGGCGAAATCGCTGATCAAACGGATCGGATCGTGTTCCTGCTTCTTGTAACGCGCACCGGTGTCGGGGATGCCGAGATTGAACAGCGCTGCCAGCACATACACGCCGGTGATGGCCAGAATCGCCGCACTCGCATTGTTTTCGACGCCGGGCAGGCCGAGCCGCGTCAGATGATGTGCGACCACCGGGCTGATCAGCGTCCCGCCGAGCACCGTGCCCAGAATGATCGACGAGACGGTGGTGCCCTCGATCCAGCCGTTGGCTGCGACCAGTTTTTCGGGCGGCAACAATTCGGTCAGAATGCCGTACTTGGCAGGCGAATACGCGGCCGCGCCGAAGCCGACGATCCCGTACGCAAGCAACGGATGGGCACCGATCAGCATGACCAGGCAGCCGATCACCTTGATCGTGTTGGTGACGAACATGACCCGTCCCTTCGGCCGTGAATCCGCGTAGGCGCCCACGAAGGCAGCCAGAACCACGTACGACAGCACGAAGAACAGTTTGAGCAGCGGCGTCATCCACGCAGGCGCTCGTTGGTCGTTCAGCAATGCAATTGCCGCAATGAGCAAAGCACTGTCGGCCAGCGACGAGAAGAACTGCGCGGCCATGATCGTGTAAAACCCTTTCTTCATCGGATAGCTTGCTGTCCTTTCCGGCCGCGCCTCGCGTGCCCCCCTCATCGTAGGAGAGGGACGCGCGACGCGCGGCGCCGCTGAAATCAATTGTGCGCCCGGCTTTATAACACGAAAATGGGGGCTTTCCGCCCTCGCGGCTGCCGTGAGGCGCAGCGCGCGACGCTTGCCTTGCCGGGTAGGCAGGGCAACAGGGGCGTAGAGGACCCGCAACGGCCGGGCCTGAGCATGCATTTTGACACGCCCGACGTAAATCCATCGGCGCACCCACAAATAAGGAGTCACGGTGGCGAAGTCCAAGACAGTCTTTACCTGTACAGAATGCGCACAACAGTCGCCCAAGTGGAGTGGGCAATGCCCCGGTTGCGGCGCCTGGAACACGATGGTAGAGACGGTGGCCGAATCGGCCGCGCAGAACCGCTTTCAGTCGCTGGCGAAAGGCTCGCCGGTGCGCTCGCTGCACGAAATCGAATCCGCCGACGTACCCCGTTTCTCGACCGGCATCGGCGAATTCGATCGGGTGCTCGGCGGCGGCCTGGTGTCCGGCGGCGTGGTGTTGATCGGCGGCGATCCGGGCATCGGTAAATCCACACTGTTGCTGCAAGCGCTCGCCAGTCTCGCGAAATCGCGCCGCGTGCTGTACGTGAGCGGCGAAGAATCCGATGCGCAGATCGCGCTGCGGGCCGAGCGCCTGGGTTTGCTCGAGACGCCGGAATCGGTCAGCGATTTGAGGCTATTCGCCGAGATCCAGTTGGAAAAGATCCAGACCGCGATCAACACCGAGCGGCCATCGGTCGCCGTGATCGATTCGATCCAGACCGTTTATTCCGAAGCGCTGACGTCGGCGCCGGGTTCCGTTGCGCAGGTGCGCGAGTGCGCAGCGCAATTGACACGTCTGGCGAAGCAGACCGGGGTCACGATCATTCTGGTCGGCCATGTGACGAAAGAGGGGGCGCTGGCAGGTCCCCGCGTGCTCGAACACATCGTCGACACCGTGCTGTACTTCGAAGGCGACACGCATTCGTCTTACCGCTTGATTCGCGCGTTCAAGAACCGCTTCGGCGCGGTCAACGAGCTCGGAGTGTTTGCGATGACCGAGCGGGGGTTGCGCGGGGTGTCGAATCCTTCGGCGCTGTTCCTCTCGCAGCATGGGCAGACGGTACCGGGTTCCTGCGTGCTCGTCACGCAAGAGGGCACGCGGCCGCTTTTGGTCGAGATCCAGGCATTGGTGGACACGTCGCACGTGCCGAATCCGCGGCGCTTGACGGTCGGGCTCGAGCAAAACCGGCTGGCGATGTTGCTCGCGGTATTGAACCGGCATGCCGGCATCGCATGTTTCGATCAGGACGTGTTTTTGAACGCGGTAGGCGGCGTCAAGATCACCGAGCCGGCCGTGGATCTGGCCGTGTTGCTGGCGATTCATTCGTCGATGCGCAATAAACCGCTGCTCAAGGGCTTGGTGACGTTTGGCGAGGTGGGCCTGGCCGGTGAGATCCGACCGTCGCCGCGCGGCCAGGATCGGCTCAAAGAGGCGGCCAAACTCGGCTTCACGCACGCAGTGGTGCCGAAGTCGAACGCACCGAAGCAACCGATCGACGGACTAACGGTGATTGCGGTCGAGCGGATCGAACAGGCGATCGACAAGGTCCGCGAGATGGAGTGAAGAAGAGAGCAGGGAAGGGGGAAGGCTTGCAAGCGCCCGCTTCCCCGCCTGCGATCAGTGCGTGCTGCTGAGCACGGCGCCCGACATCTCGCGCATCTCGCTGAAGGCGATTGCCGGGTAGGTTTCCTTCAGCGCGGCGATTTCTGACGGGTGCGCGGCCAACAGGGTCATCTGATCGGCCGCGTCGAACGCCATCCGTCCGGCGTTGAAATCGATGAACTTCTTCATCGCCGCCGCATCGCTCGTCGACACCCAGCGCGACAGCCGGTACCGCGAGGACGAGAAGCGCACATCCACGCGATATTCGCTCGCCAGCCGGTGCGCCACCACTTCGAACTGCAGCGCGCCCACCGCGCCCAGCAGTGTCGGGCCACCGCGCATCGGCCGGAAGACCTGGATCGCGCCTTCTTCGCTCAGATGGCGCAACGCCTCCGACAACTGTTTCGAGCGCATCGGATCCTTCGCTTCGACGGTCTGGAAAATCTCCGGCGAGAAGAATGGCAAGCCGGAGAAGTTCAGTATTTCCCCTTCGGTCAACGTATCGCCGAGACACAGCACACCGTGATTGGGGATGCCGATGATGTCGCCCGGATACGCTTCCTCCGTCAATTCGCGGCGTTGCGACAGAAAACTGACCACATTGCTGGTCTTGATCTTCTTGCCGGTGCGGGTGATCGTCAGCGCCATGCCCCGATCGAACTTGCCGGAACACACGCGCACGAACGCGACGCGGTCGCGATGCTGCTGGTCCATATTCGCCTGCACCTTGAAGACCATGCCGGTGAATTTTTCCTCGACCGGGTCGACTGCGCGTTGCGTGGCTTGCCGTGCGGCAGGCGGGGGGGCCAATTCGACCAGCGCATCCAGGATTTCGCGAATGCCGAAGTTGTTGATCGCGGAACCGAACAATACTGGCGACTGCTTGCCAGCCAGGAACGCGTCACGATCCAAATCCGGGGTCGCACCGGCGATCAGTTCGATCTCGTCTTTCGCCCGCAGCCAGGTCTCGCCGAACTGTTCGACCGCGCGGGGATCGTCGAGGCCCTGCAGCGTCACCGAGTCATCCGGGCGCACCGCTTCACCGGCACGGAATGCCCGGATTTGCGCGCGTTGCAGATCATAGACGCCGCGAAACTCCTTGCCGGTACCAATCGGCCAGGAGAACGGGATCGCCGCCACACCCAGATGGTGTTCGACTTCGCTCAACAGATCGAGCGGCGGGCGGACGTCACGGTCGAGTTTGTTGATGAAGGTGATGATCGGCGTGCGCTGCCGACGGCAGACCTCGAGCAGCTTCAGCGTCTGCGCTTCCACGCCGTTTGCGCCGTCGATGACCATCACGGCCGCATCGACCGCCGTCAGCACCCGGTAGGTATCTTCGGAGAAGTCCTGGTGGCCCGGGGTGTCGAGCAGATTGACCACGGCGTCGCCGTATTCGAACTGCATCACCGAACTGGCCACGGAAATGCCCCGTTGCTTTTCGATTTCCATCCAGTCGGACGTCGCGAAGCGCTTGCTCTTGCGGCCTTTGACCGCGCCGGCGATGTGGATCGCCCCCGAAAACAGCAACAGCTTTTCGGTCAACGTGGTTTTACCCGCGTCAGGGTGAGAGATGACCGCGAAAGTGCGGCGCCGATTCACCTCGGAGAGAGACATAAATTTTCCGTATACCAATGAGGGTCCGCGGCGGGCCGCGAACCGATGCGTTCTACTCTAAACCGGACAGCGCAACGGCCGAGCGCCGTCGACGATACCGACGATACCGGGGCCGATCACCGGCGCGACGACATCAAGCGTCTATCTGTTCCAACTGTTCCAGTGCCTGTAGCCAGTCGCTCTCGACCTCCGCAATCCGGTTCGTCAATTCGCCTTGTTTTTTCAACGCGTCGGTCAACGCCGCCTTGGCGCTCGCCTCGTAGCTGCCTGGGTCGGCGATCAGGGTGTCGCATGCCGCTTTTTCAGCGTTCAGTTTCTCGAGTTCCTTTTCGAGCGCGCTGATGCGGTTTTGCAACGGTTTGCGTTGCGTCGCACTCTGCTGACGCGCCAACGCATCCAGTCGACGCTGTTCCTTGCGCTTTGCCGGATCGCTTTCTTCCGGCGTCTGGCGTGCGGCGCTGGCCAGCGCGGCCGCTGATTCGGCCGCGGCCGAT
>CAWUJR010000343.1:0-4652 GCA_963922375.1 uncultured Robbsia sp. | reverse complement strand
AATCGATACGCCTAACACATCGGCGATCAGTTGCGCCCAGTACGCGCTGCGCGACCCGCCTCCTACCAGCGACAATGCGGTCACGGATGTGCCTGCGCCTCGCAGCGCTTCCACGCCGTCCGCGAGCGAAAAGGCGACGCCTTCCAAGACGGCATAGCCAAGCTGCGCGCGATCGGTGCCATGCGTGATGCCGAACAATACACCTTGCGCATACGGGTCGTTATGCGGCGTACGCTCGCCGGAAAGGTAGGGCAGAAAAACCGGCGCGCTACGCCGTTGGGCCTCTGTCAATCGGGCCACTTCCTCGAGTAGCGCAGGCTCGGCGATGCCGGTCAGTTTGCATGCCCAGCGAAGACAACTGGCCGCCGACAACACGACACTCATCTGATGCCAACGCTCGGGCAACGCATGGCAGAACGCGTGGACGGCCGATGCAGGATTGGGTCGAAAGCGATCGTTCACGACAAACAGCACGCCCGATGTGCCAAGCGAAATGAAGCCGTCGCCCGGCTGCGTCGCGCCGATACCGATGGCGCTACCGGCGTTGTCGCCGCCGCCCCCGGCAATCGCGATCTGCGGATTTAGGCCGAGACGTGCAGCGACATCCGGTAATAGCGTTCCGGCACGGGCGCTCCCTTCCGCCAGCGCCGGCATTTGATCGCGCGTCAGGCCGCATGCGGCCAGCATGCGGTCAGACCATTCGCGTTTAGCCACGTCGAGCCAGAGCGTGCCGGCGGCATCTGACGGATCGGAGAACATTTCTCCCGTCAGACGTAGACGAAGATAGTCTTTCGGCAGCAGGACATATCGAATCTTTGCGAAGATTTCCGGCTCATGCTTGGCCACCCAAAGCAATTTAGGGGCGGTAAAACCCGGCATCGCCAGATTGCCGGTGATCGACCAGGTGTCCGGTTCGCGTTGCAGCAGTTCCTCGCATTCGGCGAAGCTGCGCATGTCGTTCCATAAAATGGCCGGTCGCAGAACCCGGTTATCGTCGCCGATCAGCGTGGCGCCGTGCATCTGCCCGGTCAACCCGAGGCCGCGGATTTCCGCATACGCTTCAGGGTGCGCTTGGCGGAGTTCGTCCAGCGCGGCGCAGGTACCGGTCCACCAGTCTTCCGGATCCTGCTCCGAATAACGCGGCTTGGGTCGGGACACTTCGAACGGCGCGCTCGCCGTACCGACTACCTTGCCGCCGCCGTCCAGCAGCAGCACCTTGACTTCCGACGTACCGAGATCAATTCCGAGATACATAAATGGGTCCGGCAAAGTGAATCAGCGAATGCGATAGTGAAGCGGCGCGGCGAAAGCGACGGAGACGCAAACGAGTGAAGCAAAAGCGGTAAGAGATCGCGAGACGGCAGCCGCCGCTATAGCCGATGCCTGCCCCGTCTGCCGCTTTCAGCGCCGGTTCGTCAGCCACCCCCGCACCGCCTCCACCTCCCGTCGCAGCGTATCCAGGAGTTCGGAATCGCCGGCCAATGAGCCCCACAGCAGCCGATCCGCTGCAAACGCACCCAGCGGATCATCGGCCTCGAAGAACCCATGTGCATGCGCCGCCACCATCACACCATCTTGATATTCGTACGGTAGCGCACGCTGGTGCCATGCTTCCAGGAACACGAAGAATAGCGCTGGAAGGCGGCATGTCGCATCAAGGGGTTTACCCTCTGCGCGCCGGTCGCGCAGCGTCGGCGCAATGAATCCGGGGATTTTAGAAAATCCGTCGGCCGCCACACGCTGGTTCGTATCGCGGATATTCGGGTTGCTGAAGCGATCCAGCACCGTATCCCGATATTGCGGTAGATCGATCGGGCTCGGTGCGCCGGGCGGGGAGAGGCTGGGAATGACATCGTCCGTGACGTAGTCATAGGCCATCTTGCGGATGGCCACGTCCGCCGTTCCCTCATGGATGAACTGATAGCCCGCTAACGTGCCGGCCCAGGCGATGCAACTGTGACTGGCATTCAGAATTCGAATCTTCGCCTCTTCGTACGGCAAAACGGATTCGACCATTTGCGCGCCGACTTTTTCCCATGCGGGGCGGCCGGCAGCGAAATCGTCCTCGATGACCCACTGAATGAATGTCTCGCCCATCACCGGGACCGCATCGTCGAAACCTTGTGCTTTGACGCGCTCGCGTACATCGTCGCCAGGACGCGGCACGATCCGATCGACCATCGCATTCGGACAGGTGGTGTTCGCAACGAACCAGTCCCGCAGCGCGGTGTCGCCAATGCGTTCAAGGAAAGCGATCATGCCGGCGCGGAAGCGTTCGCCATTGCTGCGGAGGTTGTCGCAGTTCTGCAGCGTTAGCTTGCCGTTGTAGTCGGCTGCGCCATCGCCGTGTTGCGCCGCCCGCCGCACGCGCTCACGCAAGATCGCGGCCAATGCGCCATAAATCGTCGTGCGGCCGCCAGCGAGATCCGCTTGCAAATCGGCGTGACTCGGATCCAGATGGTGGTGTTCGTCCAGATAGTAGCCGCCCTCCGTCACCGTGAAAGAGATGATACGGGTGCGCGGCGATGCGCCAGCGTCGATGATGGCGGCGAGGTCCGGCTCCCACGGCAGCACGCGTCGGATCGATCGAATGGTCTCGTAATGCCGCTCGCCACGAGGGCTCACGGTTTCCAGTGTGTAGACCCCGTGTTGCGCCGCCAGCGCCTCCAGGATGGCATTGCCGTCGCCGCGGATATTGCCGACGGCCAGCGACCAGTCGGCGTCGCCGCTTTCGATCAGACGATGCAGATACCACGCCTGATGGGCGCGATGAAAGGAGCCGACGCCCAGATGCAGAATTTGTTTGGGCGAGTCTTGCGCTGTGCTTGTCATGATTGTCGAATCGGCGGTGAAATGAATAAGATGGAGATCGCTTCGCGTCAGGCCGCTTCGCGATGGACCGACGGCAGGCGCACAAATGCTTGACCGTCGGCGCCGAACACATGCACGTGCTCGTCACGCGCCGTCAGCGACAGCGGGGCATGTCGTGCGAGCGTCGACAGCGGTGGCACGCGCACGATCAGCCCATCGGGTGCATCGTCGGATTCCGCGTACAGATAAGCTACGTCGCCGAGCGACTCGACAACCGACGCCCGTGCGCGAATCGCCGGGGTGGCAGACGTTCGGTCCGAGCCGACTGTGCCCACCGCCCCTACCGTACCGACGCGACTGTCTTCGACCAGCACATGCTCGGGACGCACCCCGATCGTCACCGGCGCGCCCACTTGCGCGTTGCCCGGTGCCACCGATGCCCGTTGCAATGCGCCGGAACCCAGCCGTACGGTGAGGCCATCGGCATCGATCGATGCAATGTCGCCTGACAGGAAATTCATTTTCGGCGAGCCGATGAATCCGGCGACGAAGCGGTTGGCCGGCGAGTGATAGAGCGTTGCCGGTGAGCCGACCTGTTCGATACGCCCCGCAGACAACACGACAATCTTGTCCGCAAGCGTCATGGCCTCCACTTGATCGTGTGTCACGTAGATCATCGTGGTCTTCAATTCGTCATGCAGCCGTGCGAATTCCAGCCGCATCTTGACCCGCAGTTCTGCATCCAGATTCGACAACGGTTCGTCGAACAGGAACACCTCGGGTCGGCGCGTGATCGCCCGACCGATCGCCACCCGCTGGCGCTGGCCGCCCGAGAGCTGACGTGGCTTACGATCGAGCAGATGATCGATATGCAGAATGCGCGCCGCGTCGCGTACCGCCACATCGATATCGGCCTTCGTCTTGCCCGCCAACTTCAAACCGAACGCCATGTTGTCGTAAAGATTCATATGCGGGTAAAGCGCATACGACTGGAATACCATCGCGATGCCGCGTTTCGCCGGCGGCAGATCGTTGACGCGTTTATCGCCGATCATCAGATCGCCGTCTGTGATGTCTTCCAGGCCGGCGATCATGCGCAGCAGGGTCGACTTGCCGCAGCCGCTCGGTCCGACGAAAACGGTGAACTCGCCGTCCGCGATGTCCAGATTGATATCGCGCATGACTTCGGCCTCACCGTAGGCTTTGCGCAGATTGAAGATTTGGAGTGCAGCCATGTTCGTGTCTCCTGCGGCGCTTCAGTGCGCCTTGTGATCCGATGGTTTGTTCTGTGCCGCCGTGCTGTGCCGATACCCGATCGATATCTGACCGATACGCGATGCGGATCCGTCTAGCCGTCCTGCGGGTCTTCCAATCGTGATGCATGGGAAATGTCGAATGCCAGATCCAGCTTCGCGTTAGTGGCGATGGCGCTGACGATGCGTGGCAGGTCCTGCATGTCATCGAATATCCAGCTCGCTCCCGCGTCGCGGAGGTGCCGGACATGCTCGTTGAAACGTGCGCGCCCACGGGGTCCCGCCGTGATATGCGTACCACCGGCGAAGCCGAGCACCCGCAAGCCCGCCTTAGACGCCGCCGTCACCCCGGTGACGCTATCTTCGATGGCCAGGCACTGCGCTGGCGGCACCCCGAAACCGGCACATGCGGCCAGATAGACCCCGGGTGCCGGCTTTGCCTCGCCGACCACATCGGCGGTGTGAAGCCGTTCGCCGACAATGCTGCCGATGCCGCATAGCGCAACCGCTTCACGCACACGGGGCAACGTACTGTTGCTGGCGACGGCGATCGGGAACGGCATCTGCGCCAACGCGTCGGCGATCCCG
>CAWUJR010000342.1:0-4663 GCA_963922375.1 uncultured Robbsia sp. | reverse complement strand
CTTGCGCCGCGTCCAGCCGTTGCGCATCGCGACCGCAGAGGGCGACCGATGCGCCCGCCTGCAGCAACAGCACCGCCGTCGCCAAGCCGATACCGGACGAGCCGCCGGTGACGACTGCAACCTTGCCGCTCAAATCAAACGGAATCATTTCTCCCCCACCGCTTTGCCAGGAATGCCATGTCAGCGCTTCAACGATGCCAACGGCGAATCAGGCGGATAGGTCGGCGTGATCGGTTTGGCGGCACCCAGCATCACGCACATCAACGCGTCTTCGTCGCCGATATTGACTTCCGTGCGGTAGACGCCGGGCGGAACGGAAATCAGGTCGCGCTCACCGACGATCGTTTCCCAGGTCTCACCGTCTTTTTCGCAGATCACTTTCATCTTGCCGCGCAGCACGAAGAAGATTTCTTCGACATCGCGATGGATGTGGCTCGGGCCGATGTTGCCCGCCGGAATCACCATCGTCGAAAACGTGAAGCCGCCAGCTGGGACCGTATTCACATCCTTGGCGACCCCCGTGCCGCCGGTGCCCACGTAACGCATTTGCGCGCGGCGGTACTTCGGGTCGTAGTCCGCCTGAAATTTCAGTGCGTCCCAATCGTATTTACGGGTTTCCAGGCGAGCGACGCGGGATTCCATCCACTGCGCAAAACTTGCTTCGACCGGCTGATCCCACGATTTGCCGCTTGCCTCGTTGTCCACCTTCACGCTTTCTGCCATCACGCTCTCCCAGAGTTGCCCACCATCAAAGCACCTTAAAACGTTCCATTGGCGGAACATTGATTTACATATGGTCATTATAGGAGGGCGATGCGTAGAAAAAAAATAAAAATTCGTGCCGCGATGCCGGAAGGACGGTGCGTCGATAAATGGCTGTCGTTACAATCGGGGCGACAGCGGTTCATTCGTTTCAAGACGACAGAAGGATTTGACAGGTGACTGAAGCAACGGAAACGAGCAATGAAGGCGGCGATTACCTAGTGCCCGGGTTGGAGCGAGGCTTACGCATCCTCGCGTCCTTCTCGGCACGCGAACCGGTATTGAGTGCGCCCGAGCTGTCGAAGCGCATCGGCATTCCGCGTACGACGACCTTCCGCCTGATTCAGACGCTGGAGAAGCTGGGGTTTCTGGAGAAGGCCCATACCGATCGGACCTACCGTCTCAGCGTCGCGGTGTTGCGACTCGGCTTCGAATATGTGAATTCGCTCGAACTGACGGATCTCGCACCGGGAATCCTCGACAAGTTGCGCGACAAGACAGGTTTCAGCGCACATCTGTTGGTGCGCGACGAACGCTTTGTCGTTTTCGTCGCGAAGGCGCAATCCGCCGAAACCGGCTATTACTCGGTCAAGGTGCATGTGGGCACGCGTTTGCCAGCGCACGCGACCGTGCACGGGCAGGTGTTGCTGGGCGACCTGAGCTTGAAGGAATTGCGTACGCTCTATCCGAGCGATGCACTGGAACGGGTGACTGACAAGACGCCAGAGAGTGTGGAAGCGTTATACGACCGTATTCGCGCCTGTCTTGAACAGGGCTATGGCTTGAGCGAAAATGCGTTCGAACAGGGGATTTCGGTGGTCTCGGCGCCGATTCGCGACAGCAGCGGGAAGATTGTGGCGGCGGTCTCCATCACGGTGCCGCGATCGGATATCGGCGCCGAGCGCACGGCGCTGGTGAACGCGGTACGCGACGCAGCGCGAGACTTCTCGGCACGACTGAACTTCACCGGCGCTTCGACGGCCGCGAAGTCGTCGGTGAAGCAGACGTTCCAGGATGCGTGATTCGCTCTTACCGGCAGGTCGGTGAAACCGCTCGCTTCGATTCCCGATACGAGACTGCCGACATTGAATTCGCGTTTTCCGAGGCCAGCCTTGATCGATTCCCCCCCCAAACTGGCGCTGCTGACATACACCACAGCGGCAGCCAGTTGAGCGGACATGCAGCGACGCGTCAAAATCGGCCGCAATATGAACCTGCCCTTTCAGTCCACCAAAACGACGAACGGGTGGCAAAGACGTCATAGGGACCAAGCGCGCTGTCGGTGTTCCTGCCTTGGCGATGACCATTTCCTCGCCTGCACATGACGCGTCGACCAGACGCGAAAACTGTGTCTTGGCTTCATGAATATTGACGGTTTGCATCATCGCGCCAAGCAAAGTTGGTCCACCCTAGTCCGCATCGCGGCGAGCATCCATGCGGAAGCGCTACCGACGCGCGGACTTTGACGTTTTGTTCCGGCGTTCGCGCTCGTTTTCGCTCTCGCTTTTTCTGCCGCGTTGACTACTGATCCTGCTCTTGCCAGACCTTTTCGGCCAGGTGAAACGCGGAATTGGCCGCCGGCACGCCGCAGTAAATCGCCGACTGCAGCAGTGCTTCCTTGACTTCGTCGCGGCTGACCCCATTGTTGCGGGCCGCGCGGAAATGCAACGCGAGCTCCTCGTTCCGATTCAACGCGACCATCATCACGATGGTCAACAAACTGCGTGTATGCCGCGGCAGACCATCCCGTGTCCAGATATCGCCCCATGCATAACGCGTAATCAGGTTCTGGAATTCGCTGTTGAACTCGGTCAAGTTGCCCAGCGACCGATCTACATGCGCACTGCCGAGCACTTCGCGTCGCACCGCCAGGCCCGCTTCATAGCGGCCCTTCTGCGTGATCGTGTCGGGCCGGAAGAAATTCAATAGCGTGCGCGTGTAGCGCGACGCCTGTTCGATATTCGCAATATGGCCGGCGTCGAGCTCGACGTATTGTGCACCGGCAATCGCCTGTTTCAGCCAGCGCCCTTGCTCCGCACTCGTTGACAGATCGTGAGTGCCGGCAATGACCAAGGTGGGCGCCACGACATTGACGGTGTCTGCACGCAAATCTGCGCTCGCCAGCGCTTCGCAATTTGACGCGTAACCGTCGGCCGAGGTCGCTGAAAACACCGCGCGCAACGGGTCCAACTTTTCTGGATGCGCGGCACGAAAGCCATCGGTGAACCAACGCTCGAGCACTGAATCGGCTAATCCGGGCATTCCTTTCTCACGCACGGCAGCAATCCGCGTCGTCCAGCCGTCACGCGAACCGATCAACGCAGCGGTATTGCTCAACACCAAACGGTTGATGCGCTCCGGATAACGTGCACCGAGTGCCAAGCCGGTCAGGCCGCCCATCGAGATACCACAGAAGTGGCTTCGCTCGATACCCAACGCATCGAACAAGCCGATCACATCGCCCGCCAATTGATCGATCGTGTACGGACCCGCAGGCGCTTCCGACTGCCCGTGCCCGCGCGTGTCGTAGCGCAACACGCGGAAATGTTCGCTCAAAGCAGCCACTTGCTCGGACCACATCGTCAAGTCGGTGCCGAGGGAATTAGACAACGTCAACCATGGCGCGTCGCTATCGACTGGACCGTCTACCTGGTAACGCAGTTTCACGCCGTTCACGGTCGCAAAAGTCATACGACAATCTCCTGAGGGATTAGAGGGGGCGTGCGGACTCGCCGTTCGATTGCAATACCGCATCGATGAAGCGGCCGGATTGGCCGACATAGTTCGCCGGGTCGAGCAACGATTGCAGTGCCTCGCGCGATAGATGCGCGGCGACTTGCGCGTCGGCCAGCAGCACATCGAATAAATCGGCGTGCTCCCGCGCTGCCTTTTTCGATGCGGCCTCGACCAGATGATGCGCCTCCATCCGGCCGATCGATTTGCCCAAAGCAAGCATCACCGCTTCGCCGAGAATCAGGCCATGCGTTATCGACAGATTCTCACGCATGCGTTCCGTGTTCACTTCGAGACCGTCGATCATCTCGATGATGTTGGCGAGCGCGCCGCATGTCATGCGCGCAATATCGGGTAGCGCATCCCATTCCGCCTGCCACCCGCCTAATGCGCGTTCATGCTCCTGGACCATGCCCTGCAGCATCGTGGCGACCAAATTCGGTACGCGGGTGGCGGCGGTCAGCACCGCGGCACAACCAACCGGGTTGCGCTTGTGCGGCATCGTCGATGAGCCGCCTTTGCCGTCACCGGCCGGTTCCGCAAGCTCGCCGACCTCGGTTTGCATTTGCAGTGAGACATCGCGCGCGATCTTTCCGAGGGTGCCGGTCAGCATGCCCCACGCACAAGCCGCATCGCAGAAGCGATCACGTTGGGTGTGCCACGGTACGTCCGGCAATGTCAGATCGAGCGCCCGAGCCAGATGCGTGGCCACGTCCGGCGCGCGATCGGCCAGGCTCGCCAATGTGCCGGCTGCGCCACCGAATTGCACGACCCGGCAGCGCGCCCGCGCATCACGCAGGCGCGACTGATGCCGGCCCACGGTATCCAGCCATTGTGCGAACTTCAGGCCCATCGTGATCGGCAGCGCCTGTTGCAGCCAGGTACGCCCGACCATCGGCGTATCCCGATAGCGACGTGCCTGGCGCGCGAGCAGATCGCGCAATGTGCTCAACTGAGCGTCGATCAGCGCGAACGTGGCATCCACTTGCAATACGATGCCGGTGTCGATGATGTCCTGGCTGGTCGCCCCCCAATGCACGTAGCGCGCGGCTTCCGCATCGATGGCCTTGACTGCGGCGGTCAATTGCTTGACGAGCGGGATGGCCAGGTTGCCGGCACGCGCAGCGGCCTGCACCAAGTCGTCGACCTGCAGCGACGCCACCGTGCA
>CAWUJR010000341.1:0-4721 GCA_963922375.1 uncultured Robbsia sp. | reverse complement strand
GTGACGCGTCCGACCGACCCCTCGAAAGCCGCCGCCATCGCCGCCGCACCGAAGCGTGCGCGCATGACGATCGAGCAGGTGGAAGCATGGATCGCGCGTCATGCGCACATTCGTCACCCGCGCGCCGCGTACATCGAGCGAATCCAGGACGCACTGAAAGACATCGTCGACGGCGAAACGTATGAAGTGTGTCTGACGAACATGATCGAATTCGCACCGGACTTCGACCCGCTCGCCCTGTATCGCGTACTGCGCCAACGCTCTCCGGCACCGCACGCTGGGTTCTTCCGCGCAGGCGACCTGCATCTGTTGAGCGCCTCGCCGGAGCGTTTCCTTAGCGTGAGCCGTAGCGGCAAGGTCGAAGCAAAGCCGATCAAAGGCACTCGTCCGCGCGGTGCCACGCCCGAAGAAGATCGTGCACTGATCGACGATCTGCTTGGCAGCGAAAAAGACCGTGCAGAGAACCTGATGATCGTCGATCTGCTGCGCAACGATCTTGGCCGCGTGTGCGAACTGTCATCGGTGCAAGTGCCGAATCTGTTTGCGATCGAAACCTACTCGCACGTGCATCAACTCGTCTCCACCGTCTCCGGCAAGTTGAAGTCGAGCATCTCGACAGTCGACTGTGTGCGCGCCGCTTTTCCGGGCGGCTCGATGACCGGTGCGCCGAAGATCCGCACGATGCAGATCATCGATAAGCTCGAAGGCGCTGCACGTGGCATCTATTCGGGCGCATTCGGATGGTTTGGGCTGTCCGGTGGCTGCGATCTGAGCATCGTCATCCGCTCGCTCGCATTGCAGCCGGGTGTCGCGCGCTTTGGTGTGGGCGGTGCGTTGACTGCGCTGTCCGATCCGGAAGAGGAGTTCATCGAAACGATGGTCAAGGCGCGCAACATCATCGAAGCCATCGAATGTCTGAGGGACAGCGACGCATGACGCAGGGGAATATCGCTGAACGCTATGTGGTCGTCGGGGCCGCCGGCAGCATTGGCGGCCTGATCGCGCGGTTGTTGCACGCTGACGGTAAGCAGGTCGACTGCATCGATTTGCGCATCGGCGAGAACGCTGGTGGTCTGCGCTGGATCGCGTCGGATATTCTCGCGCCGACGCCAGAGGCGGCCGATGCACTGCGCCGCGCCGATACCGTCGTGTGCGCATTGTCGCTCGAACTGCTCACAGAAGCGTTGCCGCGACTGCTGGACATCGTCACACCGGATTGCGCACTGATCGAAACGCTGTCGATCAAATCGCCGTTTGCCGATCTGCTGGAACGCAGGGGCGATGCGCTGGGACAGCGTGAAGTCGCCGGGATCAATCCAATGTTTTCAGGGGATCTGGATCCGGTCGGGCGTCCGACGGCGGTGGTGGTCTATGGGGGCAAGGATCAGGGCGAGCGTGCGAGCGAAGGTCCGCGTGCTGGCGCGTTCTTCGATGTGTTACGCCGGGCCGGCCTTGTCATCGTACCGACCGATCCGCGCGCGCATGACCGATCGATGGCCGCGCTACAGACCATTGTGCACGGCGCGGTCCTGGCATTTGGTGATGTGCTGACCGATCCCGCCCTCGATATCGACGCGCTGCTCGCGCTCGCACCGCCGCCGTTCCGTGTGATGTTTTCTCTGCTGGCGCGGATGACGCGCAATCATCCCGATGTGTATTGGGAGATTCAAACGCAGAACCCGTTTGCGGGCGACGCGCGGCAGGCACTCATCGGCGCGTGGGAACGACTCGATCGCACTTGCGCAGACGGCGATGTGGAAACGTTTCGAGACGGCCTCGCGCGCATCGACACCCAGCTTGTGCGCTCGCGACCGGAGACCGTTGCGCTCAGCAAGCAGATCTTCGACATCGTCAATAAGCCCGACTGATCAATTACATGGCGGTTCGTCCGCCGATTCAATCTATAAGAAGGAACGCTCATGGCACTCGACAATTTGAGACAGCGTATCGACGCAATCGACGATCAACTGATCGACATCTTGGGTGCACGGTTGAATATCGTGCGTGAAGTGGCGACCTTCAAGAAGCAAAACGCCACGCCGGTGATGCAGCCGGGACGGGTGGAGCAGGTGAAGGCGCGGTGTCGGGCGCGGGCAGAGGGGTTTGAGCTGCGAGGGGAGTTTATTAATGCGCTTTATGATTTGATCATCGCCGAGGCGTGCCGGATCGAGGATGAGGCGATGGCCAAGGCGGATTGAGGTTGGCTGGTGATGGCGCGGGGCGCGAAGCGATGGCGCGCATCGGTCGTGTGATGCGGTTATTCATCGATGGCTAGTTACTGTCAGAAAATCGGGTGCGGCGGTGCCCGTGCGGTGCGACAGCACATCTCTCAGGGTCGCCTGATCATCGAGTGTCTTGTTCTCGAATCGCGGGGTAGGAACGACATCACGGATGGTTGAATCGAACGCTAGCTTCCCTTCTTCGACCAACATCCTGTGGCTATTGCAATGAATAACATCGTATTCGAGGCGTAGGGATGAGTGTGGAGGGCGTAAAGGGGTTTTTGCACCGGGGTTTCGATACCCATATCCTTTCGAGAACACGAGCGCGTCACCGTGAATAACGCCAACGCCAACGCCAACGCCAACGCCAACGCCAACGCCAACGCCAGGTGCATTCCGGTCGCGTAGAAAGTCGTCGATATAACTGTCCAAGCTGGGCAACTTTGTCAGCATCTCCAGGGTTTTTTATATCGGCGGGGCAGATTGGGGGAGGCACCACGCTAGTAAAGGGGGCTACATTAAAAATAATCTTGATGATGGTCTCAGCGGGCGCTTACCTCATGGAAGCGCCCGTTTGCAATTGAAGGTTTATCGCGTTGACCTGTCGCCGTCGGGTGCTGCTCGGATAAGCCATCCGCTTCATGATCGGTTGAAGTGTTCGTAGCCGGTTACCACAAGGCACCCTGTTCCGGGCGTGCAATGGTTCCCGGTCTATGCGGCCGAGAAGTCTGAATGAAGCTGATGGAGAGATATGGCATCAGACAAGATGAAAGTGCCCGACAATGGACGGCAGGCTGCTGCGACTCTTCCGGTAAGCCATGTCTGACGCGCTAGCTTGATCGTCCAATTCGATAGACGATGCTCGCAGCCGCTCCTGGCACGTCGTCTAGCGAGGCGAATTCTTTCAATCCAACTTTTTCCAACACTCGTCGGGATGCGGTGTGCTCGGGTCGAACTTTAGCGAAAATTTCTTTTAGCTTCAGCGTTTCGAGGCCATGTGCGATCGCTGTACGAGCAAATTCGGAGGCTAGCCCCTGGCCCCAGGTATCCGCTGCGAACCGGTATCCGAGATTAATTCTTTTTTCGGTGCCAAATGTTGCATATGACAAACCGCCAAAACCCACGATTTGTTCGGACGCTTCAGTCAAGTTGATTGCCCATGGTCCAAATCCGTGTTCGACCCAGTTTTGCGACCAACGTTCGATCATTGCAACAGCTTCGCCGACGTGACCCATCGGCCCCGCAGGGTTGAAGGTGTTCGTTCGGGCGTCACTGTAAATGCTGAATAAACGCTCTGCATCTTGCGGCGTTATTTGACGTATCCCTAGTCGAGGGCGGCCGGCCGTACTCTGAGTAACAACATTATCTGGATTTGGCATGATTGACCTTTCTTCATCCAATACTGAGAGGCAATAGTGTTGCTGACTGGAGCCTCCTGTCAATGGCAGACGTACTTCCCCAGGCCAACGTATCCCGTCTCTGACACGGTTTAAAGAAGGATCTCCATTCGACGGGGCAACGCGTTGTGGCTGATACCGCATTTACTCCAGCACGACACCCGCGCCGGCCAATGCAGATTACCGAAGTCCCTTCTTAGCGAATCTCTGCCATCTCGCAGGAAGCCGTGCCTCTCATAGAAATGATGGGCATCGGGCCGGTGATCCCCGTTCGTCACTTCAACCTTCACGCATCCGACAGCTCCAAACCAGCGCTCGGCAGCTGCAAAGAAAGCACTGCCCATTCCGACACCACGACGGCGTTTGTCCACATCAGACCGGTGACACGTCCCAGATATCTAGGAGAGCGCTGCAAAGGACCATCGATGTCGTTTTCCGGCGAAAAATGGTCATCATACCCTCCCGTCTAGCGCGACGCATTGCAACAGCCCACCCTCATATTCCACATCACTAAAAAACACCTGCGGCCATAGGATAACGGCATAAAAAACGAAAACTTTAGAAAAATTTCTTTTTGATAAGCATTTGTATCGATAGACATTTTTCTTCGAAGATATCAATAGACAGACACTCACCACTGCATGCTAAGATCGGTCCGAAAATGAGTCGATGCCATTCGACGCACCCGTTCACAAGGTCCCGTCGGAGCGGCCTAGCGGTCTTCGGAGGGCGAAATACGCGAACACTGGCGTCACAGCCATATCGATTAAAAAACGGCATCGATGTCCGCTTCGCCCGGATTCAAATCAGGCACTGCACGCCTGACGGCGTGAGCGGTCAATCGTATGCTTGCAGACCAGAAAGCACATCAGTTTTTCGTGCGTTAATTCGGATGAGTTTTGATGAAATATCGTGCTTCAATACTGCTCGGGGGAGCCGTATTATCTACGCTGTCGGGTTGCGCCATCGACCCTCAAACGGGACATCCCGAAGTGGCACCGTCCATCAGCGCCGAATTCCACAGCGTATTCAATAGCGACGATCCCTGCTCAAATAACGACCGCAACATTGGGATCGCAGCAGGGGTAGTGGCAGGCGGCGT
>CAWUJR010000340.1:0-4732 GCA_963922375.1 uncultured Robbsia sp. | reverse complement strand
TCCGCTCGGCGAAGCTTGTCGCGAGCGGCAGCAGGCCGGCCATTTCGTGGCCGATACCATCGGCGTCAACGATTGCCTCGCCCAGGGCCATATAGCCGCCGCACTCGCCATAGATGAGCGCGCCGCGTTCGGCGGCGGCCATCGCATTGAGCGTGACCAGCCGCGCATCGTCGACCCATGCATCGGAGTAGACGAAGCCGCGCTTGATCGAATCCACCAGTGCCTGGCCCGCCGGGAAGCGACGCATATTGACGCTTTTCGATGCAGGCAACAACTCTCGGCGGCTCAGATGGTCATACAGAAATAGGCCCATGCGGATCAACCACGCGGGGCGCAGGTTCGGCATATGAGGCATCACGAAACGCAGCGGCCAGATGATATGCGGTGCGCTGCGTAGCAATACCTCACGCTCCTGCAGCGCTTTTCGCACCAGCGAAAATTCGTAATATTCCAGATAACGCAAGCCGCCGTGGATCAGCTTGGTGCTCGACGACGACGTGTGTGCCGCCAAGTCGTCTTTTTCGCAGAGCAGCACCCGCAGGCCCCGGCCGGACGCATCGCGCGCAATACCGGCGCCATTGATTCCGCCGCCCACGACGAGCAGGTCATAGTCGATCGATTCACTTTGCATGCTTTTGTGTTCCTATTCGCGCATTTCGGCAGAGTGCCACGCGCGTTTTCGATCATGGATGTTCGTTTACGAAAATATAGGAACATTTGATCGAAATGGAAAGCTCAATTAAGCGAACAGAAAGAGTGTATCGATAGTTATATTCTATGGAATCGTTACACCCAATGCATTTACGTGCGTTAGCGCACTAAAAAGAGGGGGCGAAGCGAAAAATAACGGATGCGCACCGGGTAAACCCCGGTACGACGGGGAGGCGGGTCGCGCGTCGTTATGGCGCGACGAAGACCTGCGTGCCGGCTTTTTCGAACACGGCGTCCATGGAAGCGGGGGGCGGCGCATCAGTGAACAACGCGTGAACGCGCGACATATCGGCGAGCCGAACCAGTGCCGGGCGACCGAACTTGGAGCGATCGGCCACCAAGAAGACACTGCGTGCATTCGCGATGATGGCGCTGGCGACGCGAACCTCGCGCATGTCGAAGTCGCGCAGCGTGCCGTCTTCTTCAATACCGGACACCCCGATTACTGCGAAATCGACCTTGAATTGCTGGACAAAATCCACTGTCAGCTCGCCGACGATGCCCTTGTCCCAAGGTCGTACACTGCCGCCGGCGATCATGACCTCGCAGTTCTTGTATTCGCTCATCATCCCGGCGACATTCAGATTGTTGGTAATGACGCGCAGTCCCTCGTGACGATGCAGCGCGCGCGCCACTTCTTCGGTGGTCGTACCCAGATTGACGAACAGCGATGCATGATCCGGAATGTGGCTGGCCGCAAGCGCCGCGATCCGGCGTTTTTCGTCGTGAAACATCTGCTGGCGCGCGGTGTAGGCGATGTTCTCGGCGGTGGTGGGAAGGCTCGCGCCGCCATGGTGCCGGCGGATCAAATTATGTGTCGCTAGCAGGTTGACGTCACGCCGAATGGTCTGGTGCGTGACGTCCAGCGCAGTGGCCAGTTCGTCGACGGTGATGAAGCCATCCCGTTTGACGAGATCGATCAGTGCCTGCTGCCGAGGCAATAGAGAGGGCGGGGTGCTGGAATCGATGGAACGCATTGAAGGCGGGCAGAGGGTCAAAACGCGATGTTGGAAATCGAAAGACAGGAATACCACGGCTTAAGCCATCGTGCCGGGTGCTTATGGCATTATGCAGAATGTCGGAGCGGCGGCATAGAAATGCAAAACGACGTGCAGAACCGCTGCAACGGCAGACAGCGCACGGCGCGCAGAAAGCGAAGCAGGAAGTCAAAGTAAGAAGCAAGCGGCGCAGCACGTTGGAGACGAGAAGAGATGAAGGGCGTACGGGTACTGACGATCGAAGATGACCCGATCACCGCGAACGAAATCGTGGGAGAACTGCAGCGTAGCGGGTTCGAGGTCGATTGGGTAGACAACGGCCGCGCCGGCATGGCGAAGGCGGTGACCGACCAGTACGACGCGGTGACGCTCGACCGGATGCTGCCCGGTGTCGATGGCCTGACCATTCTGACGACGATGCGCAGCGTCGGCATCCATACGCCGGTACTGATGCTCAGCGCCTTGGGCGACGTCGACGAGCGCATCCGCGGGCTGCGAGCCGGCGGCGACGACTATCTGACAAAACCATTCGATCCGCAGGAACTGGTTGCGCGCCTGGAAGTGCTGCTACGACGTCACCGCACAGAGGCGGTCGCGGTGGCGGAAACCTCGCTGAAAGTCGGCGTGCTCGAAATCGACCTCATTACGCGCCGCGTGACCCGCGACGGCGAGGACATCGTCCTGCTGCCGACCGAATACCGGGTGCTTGAGTTCATGATGCGACATGCGGGGCAGACGATCACCCGGACGATGTTGTTCGAGGCGGTCTGGGGCTATCACTTCGACCCGGGAACGAATCTGATCGATGTGCATATGGGGCGCTTGCGCAAGAAACTCGATCCTCAAGGGGTCAAACCGTTGATTCAGACCGTGCGCGGCTCCGGCTACATCCTTTCATGAGCAGTAGTACGCAGGCAATGATTCCCGGCGTGCGGGCACGCCGCTGGCATACGACCACGTTCCGCTGGCTGTCCGCGTACGCGGCGGTGTTCGTGGTCACGGTTGTGCTACTGGTGGGGGTGATCGCGTGTATGGCGACTGCCGTCATGGAGCGGACGACCGACGATGTGCTGGCCTGGCAACTGATCTATTTCGACTCGATCCCGGACGCGGAACTACCGGCGACGATTCGCCAGCGACTCGAACACGAGCGGATGCATACCAATTTCTATGGCTTGTATTCGGCAGACGGTACGCTGGTCGCCGGCGACGTGTCGCGTTTTCCAAGCAGCTTGCCGGTAGACACCATCGGCGTCACATTGCGTCATACGCTGCATCTGATCGATGGGCAGCAGTCGCCTATCGTGCGCGGCATGGCCGAGCGCCGTCCGGACGGGATGGTGCTGCTGGTGGCCCGCGATCTGACCCATATCATCGCGATTCGCGACAGCATCATCCGCGCGCTGGTGATCGGTGGCGTGCTGTGTCTGGCGGCCGGTGTGATCGGCGGCCTGCTGTTGAGCGTCAAGCAGTTGCGCCGTGTGCGCGATATGCGCCGGGTGATTCAGCAAATTGCGCGCGGCGACCTGCAGCAACGGCTGCCGGTCGGCGGTCGTGATGAACTGGATATGTTGTCCAACCTGGTCAATCACATGCTCGATGAAGTCGAGCGTCTGATGCATGAGGTGAAGGACGCCTGCGATGGCATTGCGCACGACTTGCGCACACCCCTTGCACACGTGCGCGCGTT
Source organism: uncultured Robbsia sp. (assembly GCA_963922375.1). Classification (GTDB taxonomy): domain Bacteria; phylum Pseudomonadota; class Gammaproteobacteria; order Burkholderiales; family Burkholderiaceae; genus Robbsia. The sequence goes on along the minus strand of CAWUJR010000340.1, from coordinate 1,333 downwards.
GCTCGCGCAAATCGCCGAGCATTCGTCTCGCTCTGGCAATACGGCGATGGACGATATGGTCGATCGCGCCCGCATCGAAACGGATGTGCTGTTGAATCGCTTTCGCGCGATGTTGCGTATATCCGAAATAGGCGCGCTGCAGCGAAGAGGCGGTTTCGCGGAACTGGATCTGGCGACGCTGGTCGGCGAGATCAGCGAACTGTACGAGCCGCTGGCCGAGAGCGTAGGCGTACGATGGCTCACGCAAATCGATGCGGTCACGCCGATTTATGGCGATCGCGCGCTATTGTTCGAGGCAGTGAGCAATCTGGTCGACAACGCCATCAAATTCGTCGCGCACGGCACAGAGCGCAGCGAAGCAGGGGGGCAGGTGCGGATCGTCGTCACGCAGACGCCGAATGGTCCGCAACTCGACATCATCGACAATGGGCCAGGCATTGCGTTGAAGGAACGCCAGGCGGTTCTCCAGCCTTTTTACCGGAGCGAGCAGACGATGCATATTGCCGGCTCGGGGCTGGGACTCGGGATTGTGGCGGCGGTGCTGCGCCTGCACGACTTCACGTTGCGTATCGGCAACGCGGAGCCGGGGGCGCGTATCACGGTCGAATGCTGGTCCAGCACGCTGGCTTGATGCACCGCGCACTATGCTGAAGTCAACCGGCCGATCCGTGCGCTGCGGTGGTGGCCACCGTGCCGGGTGCCCAGCCGCCGCCGAGTGCGTCGATCAACTGGACCGCCGATTGCAACCGGCGCGTATCCAGATTCAATGCGGCAATCTGCACCTGCAGTTCGGTCGCCTGCGCGGTCACCACATCGAGATAGTCGACTGCGCCATCGCGATAACGCGACATCGATAACTGCAGCGTACGCTGTGCGGCCGTCAGTGCCTCATTCTCGCTCTGTGCCTCGTCGCCCAGATGATGCAGATTGGACAATTGATCCTCGACCTGCTGGAACGCCTTCAACACGACGGACTTGTATTTCGCGCCGTTTTCGTCGAGATTGGCCTGCGCCCTACGGACCATCGCTGCGCGCTTGCCACCGTCGAACAGACTCATCGCCAGTTGTGGGCCGATCGACCAGATCTCATTCGGCGCGGCGAGCCACGGCGAATACGTATCGCTCTGGAAGCCGCCATCGAGACCAAGCGAGATATCCGGGAAGAACGCGGCCTTGGCGACGCCGATCTGCGCATTTGCCTCCGCCACACGCCGCTCTGCCGCGGCAATGTCCGGACGCCGCTGCAACAACGCGGCGGGCATGCCGGTCGGGATCTCCGGAATATACGAGCGCGTATTGCTCAGCGCTTCCGGTACCGGCGGCAGCGTGAAGC
>CAWUJR010000339.1:0-4750 GCA_963922375.1 uncultured Robbsia sp. | reverse complement strand
GACGGCGGGATGGACGGCGCGGCGCCGGTATTCCACCCAGGCGAAGTCGAACGGGGTGGGTGAGCCGCCGCGCTGCGCTTGCCGACTCACTTCCTGCCACTGCGCCAGATCCGGTGCCGGGAAGAACGCATCGCCGTCTACCTCCAGATCGATTTCGGTGATCAGCAACCGATCGGCCAGATCGATACCGGCGGCGTACAGTTCCGAGCCGCCGATCAGAAACGCTTCTGGCGCCTGCGCACACTGATGCAACGCCGCGTCGAGGCTGTGCACGACGTCACAGCCCGCGAATTGCAGCCCCGATTGGCGCGTGACGACGATGTTTTGCCGTCCGGGCAACGGGCGACCGATGGATTCGTGCGTCTTGCGGCCCATGATGAGCGGCGCGCCCATCGTCGTGCGTTTGAAGAAGGCCAGATCTTCCGGCAAGTGCCAGGGCAGTTGGTTGTCGCGTCCGATCACGCCATTGCGGGCGCGGGCGACGATCAAGGCGAGCGGGGTGGTCGGCATAAGGTCTCAACAAGGGCGTAAGGAGCGCCGTTCGGTGTATCGGCCGCCATTGTAGCGTCCGACGCGGATCCAAAATAGGCATCGGAACGCATTCAACCTGCATCCGGTAGGCATCTGATAGGCATCGAATCCCGGCAGGTCGCGCCGAGGGTAGAATACGGCAATCGGCGCCGCGTTCGGTCTGCGCGATTGCAGCGACTATTCACAGCGACTATTCACAGCGGCAGTTTAAGGCTTGACCGCCGCGGCGAGCGGCGCGGCTGGCGTTTTCATCGTTTCTCGGACAGACATACATGGATCAGCAGTATCTTGCGGTTCTCCGCCAACTCCTGGAACAGGGCACCGTCAAGGAAGATCGGACCGGTACCGGCACGCGATCTATTTTCGGGGTGATGTACCGCCACGACCTCGCGAGCGGCTTTCCGCTGCTGACCACGAAAAAGCTTCATATTCGCTCGATCCTGCACGAGCTGCTTTGGTTTCTGCGCGGCGAGACGAATCTGCGCTATTTGCATGAGAACAAGGTCACGATCTGGGACGAATGGGCGACGCCGGACGGCGAATTGGGTCCGGTGTACGGCGCGCAGTGGCGCAACTGGAAGAACCCGGACGGCAGCAGCACTGATCAGATCGCCGCACTCGTGGACTCGCTGCAGCGCAAGCCGCATAGCCGTCGGCACATTATCAATGCGTGGAACGTGTCCTATCTGCCCGACGAGTCGCGTTCCCCGGTCGATAACGCCGCAGCTGGCCGGATGGCGTTACCGCCTTGCCACGTGATGTACCAGTTCTACGTGGCCGATGGGCGCCTGAGTTGCATGCTGACGCAGCGTTCGGGCGATTGGTTCCTAGGCGTGCCGTATAACTGCGCGTCCGTCGCCTTCCTCACCCACATGCTGGCGCAGCAGGTGGGCCTGGAACCGGGCGAAATCGTGCACTCGATCGGCGATGCGCATTTGTATTCGAATCACGTCGAGCAGGCGACGCTGCAGTTGTCGCGTACACCGCGGCCATTGCCGCAATTGGTGATCAAGCGCCGTCCGGAATCGATCTTCGATTATCGCTTCGATGATTTCGAGATCGTGAATTACGAGCCCCATGCGCATATCGCCGCGCCTATCGCCATCTGAATGCCGTGAAACGACTGACTTCCCTGCTGTTGTCCGCCGCGCTGAGTGCGACGCTCCTTTGCTGCGCGGGATGCGCGGGCGGCGGCGCGGGCAGCGCAGCGGGCGGCGACAGCAGCATGACGATGTATGGGACCATCGACTCAGGCGTCGCCGTGCACAACTGAGCGGCTGATCCGCGTCTTGGTCAATTCTTTTTGCCGACCATCTCTTCCGGTTTGACCCATTCATCGAACTGCTTGTCGCTGACGTGTCCGGAGGCCACCGCCGCTTCCTTCAGCGTCGTACCTTCCTTGTGCGCTTTCTTTGCGATCTGCGCGGCCTTGTCGTAGCCGATATGCGGGTTGAGCGCCGTCACCAGCATCAGCGACTCGTTCATCAACGCGCCGATGCGCTCGCGATTCGGTTCGATGCCGACCGCGCAGTTCTCGTTGAAACTGAGCGCACCGTCGGCGAGCAAGCGTACCGATTGCAGTACGTTGTGCGCGATCATCGGGCGGAAGACATTCAACTCGAAATTGCCGCTGGCACCGCCGAAGTTGACGGCCACGTCGTTACCGAACACCTGGCAACAGAGCATCGTCACCGCCTCGGACTGCGTCGGATTCACCTTGCCCGGCATGATCGAGCTGCCCGGTTCGTTTTCCGGAATCGATAGCTCGCCCAGCCCGCAACGCGGACCGCTTGCGAGCCAGCGCACGTCGTTCGCTATCTTCATCAAACTGGCGGCTACCGTCTTCAGTGCACCGTGCGCATGCACCAGTGCGTCGGCTGCTGCCATGACTTCGAACTTGTTCGGTGCCGTCACGAACGGCAGATCGGTCAGGCGGGCAATCTCGGCTGCGACCTTCACCGCGAATTCGGGGTGGGCGTTCAGACCGGTTCCGACCGCCGTGCCACCGAGCGCCAACTCATATAAATGCGGCAGCGCCGCTTCGGCATGGCGAATACCGTGGTTCAACTGCGCAACGTAGCCGGAAAACTCCTGGCCCAGCGTCAACGGTGTGGCGTCCTGCAAGTGCGTACGGCCGATTTTGACGATGTCGCGAAACGCGTCCGACTTGGCCTGAAGCGTATCGCGCAGCGTCTTCAGCGCCGGCAGCAGATGATGGACGATGGCGTCCGCCGCGGCCACATGCATTGCTGTGGGGAACACATCGTTCGAGGATTGCCCGCGATTGACATCGTCGTTCGGGTGCACCTTGCGCTGTTCGCCGCGCTCGCCGCCCATCAGTTCGCTCGCGCGATTGGCAATGACCTCGTTGAGGTTCATATTGGTCTGCGTGCCGGAGCCGGTTTGCCACACGGCCAGCGGGAACTCGTCCGGATGTCGACCCGCGATCACTTCATCGGCCGCGGCAATGATCGCCTTCGCCCGATCGTTGGCCAGCACGCCGAGCGACTGATTGACGGCCGCCGCAGCGCGTTTGACCACGGCCAGCGCGCGGATCAGTTCCGGCGATTGCTTTTCTGACGAAATCTTGAAATTTTGCAGCGAACGTTGCGTCTGCGCGCCCCACAATTTTCCGGAAGGAACGGCGATCTCCCCGAAGGTATCGCGTTCGAGGCGGACATCGGTCTGGGTTGAATCGGTCATTGCATGCTCCATCGTTCGTCATGCGCGCGGCGCAGCGGCGCCGGGCATGGGGGTGGCGGATTTCGATCTGCGCATCACAGTTGATTCTCAACCGGCAAGATAAAGAACAGGCCGGTCAGGATGTTGCGCCATAGCCCGGCATCCGGGTCGAAGTTGTACTGTACCGTCTTGCCGTTCTCGACGGTGGTCCAGACCAGCGGCGAGCGTTGCGCGCTGGATTGATCCATCTGCGCCACCGTGCGTTTGTCCGCGAGCGACACCTGATAGCTTTCCTCCGGCGACGTATCCTTCGCGAACAACTGCGCAACCTGCTCGGCCAATTCCGGGCTCTGCACTTCCATCGCCATTTCGGTGTTCAGGCTGGCCGAGCGCGGATCCAAATTCGGCGAGCCGATGTAGAGGATCCGATCGTCGATCACATAGGCCTTCGCATGCAGGCTCGCGCGTGAATGCGAGCCGATGACGCCGGCACGGCGGCGCCCGTTGATCGGTTTGAACTCGTACAGCTCCACGCCTTTGAGCAGTAGCGGTACGCGTGCCGGCGCATAGCCCGCTTGCACAGCCGGGGCATCGGTCGCGGCAAGCGAGTTGGTCAGCACCGCGACCCGTACGCCACGGGCAACCATATCGCCCAGTCCCTCGACACTGCTCTGATGCGGAACGAAATACGGTGAAATGATCAAAAACGATTGCTTTGCCTGATCGGCGAGCTGGCGCAGCCGATCGATCGGGGGGCTGCGGTAGTCGTCGGTCGGGGCGACAATCTTGCGCGGCGTATCGGTATAGAACGACGCCTTCGCCCAGGTCAGTGGCATTACGCCGGTACGTATTTGACGGGCAAGCGGTGGTTCATCCAGATCCGCACCGCTGGTGAGCGCGGACATTTCTTCCCAATGCGCATTCAGTCGCTCACGCACCTTCGCGATATCCGCGGCTTTGAACTTTTGATTGTTCAGCGCTTTCAGCGGGTAGGCCTGCTCGCTGTTCCAGAAAACATCGAAGCTTGCCGAAATTTGCGGCACGATCGGACCGACCGACAGGATGTCGATATCGCGGAACGTGATCGACGGGCTCGCATCGAAATATTCGTCGCCAACGTTGCGCCCGCCCGTGATCGCGGCCTGATTGTCGGCGATCATGGCTTTGTTGTGCATCCGGCGGGTCAGGGTATCCAGATGCGCGACCACATTGGAAACGCGCAAGAGCCCCGTTTCGGTGCGCGTAGCGAACGGATTGAACACGCGGACTTCGATATTCGGTGTCGAATTGAGTGCGGCAATGGTCGAATCGATGTCCTTGAAATTCATGTCATCGAGCAACATACGCACGCGCACCCCGCGTTGCGCAGCGCGCATGGCCGCTTCGAGCAGCAGCTTGCCGGTGTTGTCCTCCTCGGCGATGTAATACTGGATGTCGAGTGTTTTACTGGCCGAGCGGGCCAGTGCGATTCTTTCGGCTAGCGCATCCTTGCCGGAGACAAGCAGACGGAAGCCGGACTCGTCCGGATGCGCCGCGC
>CAWUJR010000338.1:0-4751 GCA_963922375.1 uncultured Robbsia sp. | reverse complement strand
GTCCGCACGCGTGGTGGCCGCCAGCACAGGGTCGACAATCGCGCGCAACATCGCCGTTTGCGGCGAGATGATGCTGACGTTTTGCATCATTCCCTGATCTTCATGATCCAGGATATGACAGTGCATGACGAATTCGCCCGTATAGTCTTCGTACTTCGTGTGCAGGATGGCGGTATAGCCCGCCTTGATGAACAGCGTGTCTCGGAAAACATTGTGCAACGTGCAGTATTGCGTGTCGCCGGTAGCGATCTCGGCTGCCGTACACGCGCCGGTAGCGTCGAAGATCGAAGCCCCTGCGCTATTCAAGATATCGGTAATCTCGAACGGGTTCACGTGTATGTGGAAGATATGGCCACCGGCGGTTGCCGCTGTCGATACGCGCCACTCGTCCATCGTCCCTAAGGTCGCAGTATAGTTGACTCGGCTCGGATCGTACGTCTCACCGTTAATGACGAATCTTGCCGCTCCGGTCGAAAAGTCGATGTCGAAGAGGATCGGAACCTGGTGATTCACCACACCCGTCAGCGGCGCCTTCGGTGCGTAGACGTGGGTGTCGAGCGACCGCAGATCGGCCAGGACATCGCGCGGCAGATCCGGGTTGGCGGTAACGAGTTGATTGCGGACATATTGCCAATACTTGGTATGACCGAGGCCGTCGACCGGGTAGTCCGGTATATCCGCACCTGGACCCACGCGGGCGAACGACAGCAGGCGGCGGTCCTTGACCTTGCTCGCGCCCCGACGGTAATTGACCGTGCTGGTAGCGTTCGCCGCTTCGTCCAGGATGCAATACAGGCCGGGAGACGGGAACGCGACCAATACATCGCTGCGATATCCCGGGTCGAGCACATTCACTTCTTTTTCGGCGATGGCGGCGCGCGTCAGCCCGTCGACAGCGATCTCTTCCTGATCGACCACCTCACCGCTGCAGATCTGATCCAGCGTACTGGCTTGCTGCGCGGCGGTCACCTTATTGCTCAGCAAGGCTGTCGCCGTCGCTGTGGCGGTGCCGATCTGTGCATTGCTCGCCGCGCCCCATGATCCCACGCCCAATGCGGCCAGATTCGCTTTGACGATCTTGAAGTCGATCGTGTCGCGGTTGCCGCCGTGCACCAGCCGGAGGCGCTGGATTTCACCCGCCGGGACGAAACTATGCGTCGTCGGGAAGACCGGTTGTACGACGCCGTTGATCTGCGTGTACCGGCCGGAGATCGACCAGGTGGAGTTGAACTGCCCGGAATATCCCGGTCGCGGGTCGGCGATGAAGTTCAGTTGATTCGTGTAGTTGCGTAGTTCGCCAACCTTGCCGCTCGGACATACCCACGCGTAGGTGGTCGGGTCAGCCATCGGCGACGTTGCGGCGGCATTCTGAAAACAGCCGTATTCGATTTGCTGGAAGAGGAATACGTGCTCGCGGAACGGCAAGCGGGAGCGCGGCTGATGAAGAATCGTGTCGATGTCGGCGATATTGTCGTTCGTCGCTCGCGCCGCCGCGGTACGTGTCCCGCGGACAATTATCACGCCCTCCATACCGCTGGTCACATCGATGGCCGTGGATCCGTGATGATGCGAGTGATACCAGAAAGTGCCGGCAGGGTGGTTGGCCGGAATGTCGAATTTATAGTGATAGTCGGTCCCCGGCGCGATACTCAGCAACACATTATCCGAGTTCCCGGACGGGGAGACGTGTAATCCATGGGTGTGAAGATTGACCGTATCAAAGCAATGCGGGGTCGTATGATCTTCTACAGCGGGACAGGTCGTGGCGGTTTCCGGGGGCAAGTCGTTCTTCAGATCCACCCGGAGCGTCGCCCCCGGATTGATGCTCACGGTCGGCCCTGCCGGGCAACCGTTGTAGCTACGGAGATTGACCATGTCGAACGTGCCGGTCGACGGGTTGTAGAGCTTGTAACTGCCTAATCTGACGTCGAGGGTCAGCGAGGTGGATCTGCCGCTCGCGTTGATGCTGGCGGCACAGCGGGCAGTGTCGAATCCCATGTTCGCCCCCGCGCTCAGTCGTGCCAGCCCATTCTGGTTGACGGCGTCCCCTAGGTCGCTGAGGTCGACAAACGACCGCTCGGGAGATTGTGCGAATGCGTTCCCCGTCAAGCAAAACGAGAGCAACAACACCGCACGGCCGACGTCAGCGGCATGCCGCGTCCGACTACGTGTGCTGAGCGCCGTACTGATCTGAGCCCACAAGCGAGTCCATAACGGCGCCCCTGATGGCGCCCCTAAGGGGGGGCCCTCCCGTGCGACGATCGATCCCGTCCGCGTCGACTTGTTCATGCTCCATCCCCCGCCTGGCAATTAAATGCGCTGCAAATGAAATTTTTGGTAGTACTTTTTCGAGCGATATTACGGATTGACGAAATCACACTATGTCGGTTAGCGCACAAAAGGAGAATTATTGATCAATATTCGATGCTTACGCAAATAAATGGGAACAGGCATCGGCCGGTCGCCGATTATTCGTTCGTTATTGAATGCGCTCAAGTACCGCTCGTCGATGCCGATATAGAGGACATGACGTGGAATGGCGGTTTCCAAAGCGGCTTTGCCCGCGCCAATAAAAAGCACCGACTCGCTAAGCGAAGAGGGGGGGCACATATCGCGCAACCCACGTCCGTCGCTTTCACACGGGATTTCCGTGCGGCAAAAAATATCTGGCCGAAACAAGATCATCTACACCGCATCAAACGAAGGACGTCATGGCAAATCTCGCTCGCTTTTTAAATTCATTGATTCCGGCGAAAATCAATCCGCTGCGCTCCCGTCCGATGGCCGGTACCTTTGACTGCGGGTCGATACCGACGTCGTTTTCGGCGTTGGGGGCGGGACCGGGCGACGGCATGCTGATGGTATTCGTTCCACCGGAAGCGGACTTTGCGCGGGTGAATCAGGCCTGGCAAAAGCTGAGTCGTGCCGGACGAACGGTCACGGCTTTGTCATCCACCGGTGCGTTGTGCGCGCAGGCGGGGAAATCGACGTATTGCGCAACAAACGGACAACAGGGGAGTTGGTTGTACTTACCGAGCCGGGTCATTGCTCGACACGAAGCGCATACAATCGATTTGCGAGCGAATACGAATGCCAGCGTCAGTCAGCGAATCGCCGGTATCAGAGAACAATTCGAACGGTTAGGCGTGGGGATGCGGCTCTCTGCTGAGCGCACGTTTGCGATGATCTATTGCGACGGCTTGTCGGCGTCGGAAGGTTTCCTGATGCAGGCGTGGTACGACAGCGGACGCTTCCCTTGCCTCGCGATCGGCGGCTCGGCCGGTGGGCGCACGGATTTTACGAATACCTATATGGCGGTTGACGATCAGGTATTGCAAAACAAAGCCGTCGTCATTTTTTGTGAAATGGCGAAAGGCAAATCGTTTGCCCCTTTCAAGAGCCAGAATTTCCAACCGACGCAAAAGAGCTGGCTGGTGGCGGAGGCCGATCCGATTGCACGGACGGTGACCTCTGTATTTGACGGGCACGGCCATCAGCAGTCGTTTCCGGAAGCGCTCGCCGCTTATTTCAAATGTTCGCCACAGCAAATCGAAAATAAGCTGAAGGGGAAGACTTTCGCGGTGAAGGTCGCAGACGAATACTTCATTCGCTCTGTAGCCGCCATCGGCGCCGATAAGCTGTCGTTCTTCTGCGACCTCGAGTTTGGCGATCGTCTGTACTTGTTGGAGGCAACAGATTTCGTCGCTGCGACGAAACGTGACTGGGAACATTTCGTCTCTCATCGGGGCAAACCAACGGGCTTGTTATTGAACGACTGCCTGCTGCGCCGTTTGAATAATCCTGAAAGCCTGGCCGCCGCGCATCTGTTCGACGGGGTCCCCGCCGCGGGTCTTTCCAGTTTCGGCGAAATTTTTGGCGTGCCGATCAATCAGACGCTGTCCGCGCTTGCTTTCTTCGATCACGATGTCAACGCCATGACGCAGTTCCCGGTCGATTACGCCGCTTATGCAGGGCACTATTCGCAACGGGCGTTGCGTCGTTGGGAAGCGTTGCACGCGTTGCAGACAGACGTGATCGGTAAGGTCATCGCGTACGAGCAGCAAATCAGCCCGGTCATCAAGACCGTTCCGTTGCTCGAAGAGGCGTCGCGACGTCAAAGCGATGCACTGGATGTCGCCGGAGCGAACATGGGCAGTATCGGCGATGCCGCCTCCGCCACGCGCCATGCACAGGATGCGCTCGGGACAGAGATCGTGGAGCTGGAGAAGATTTCATTGGGCATTACCGAGATTACCAGCGGTATCAGCACCATTGCCGATCAGACCAATCTGCTGGCGCTGAATGCCGCCGTGGAAGCGGCGCGCGCAGGCGATTCAGGTAGAGGGTTCGCGGTGGTGGCGGACGAAGTCCGTCGCTTGGCGCGTTCGTCGAAAGAACAGGCGAATGCTACCCGCGAGAAGATCAACGAAACCGTTGAGACGATCGCACGGATCAGAAAGACTGCGGAAAAAACGGTCGCGACGACGCAAGCCATGGCGGAGAAAAGCCTGTCGGCCCGCGGTCAGATCACGACGATGAGTGAAGAGAACGCGGCGGAACGGCAAAACATGGCCGATAACATGGCCCGGCTGCAGCAGGCGATGACCGGCATGGGAGCCATGCGCGAGGCAGTCGAGCAGTTGACGGTACTGCAGGACTTGGTCAAGTCCTGATCCGATCGCGTCGCCTGACGCGGCAGCAACCGGCAGCAACCGGCAGCAACCGGCAGCAACCGGCAGCACCCGGCAGTG
>CAWUJR010000337.1:0-4760 GCA_963922375.1 uncultured Robbsia sp. | reverse complement strand
GGTACTGGTCGTGATGCCGGCCGACCACGCCGTGGCGGATCTGCAAAGCTTCGAGCAAGCCGTCGCGCGCGCCGCAAGCTACGCGAACGCGGGCGCGATCGTCACCCTCGGCATCGTCCCGAGCCGTGCCGAGACCGGCTATGGTTATATCAAGGCCGGCACGCAGGTAGGCGAACAGGGTGGTCACACGCTCGAACGCTTCGTTGAAAAACCGCATAAGGAATTAGCAGAACAATATCTGGCCTCCGGCGAGTATTGGTGGAATAGCGGCATATTTGTCGTGAAGGCATCGGTATGGCTTACCGCTATTAGTGCACTGCATCCGGAAATATTTTCTGCTGTAAAAGAGGCGTATGAGAAAGGCAAGGACGACGGCGACTTTTATCGCCTCGACAAAGCCAGCTTTGCCGCATCGCCGTCGGACTCGATCGACTATGCCGTGATGGAAAAGCTGGGTGGCGACGCCGCCATCCAGTCGATCGTCGTGCCGCTGAACGCCGGCTGGTCCGACGTCGGATCGTGGGACGCGGTCTGGGACATTTCCGACAAAGACAGCCAAGGCAATGTTGCACGCGGTCGCGTGATGTTCGAGGGAACGAGCACATCATTCGCGCATTCCGATGGCCGGCTGATTGCCTGCGTCGGTCTGACCGACACGATCGTGATCGAGACGCCGGATGCGATTCTGGTGGCCGACAAATCGCAGGTTCAGCAGGTGAAGGCCATCGTCAATCAGTTGAAGGCGAATGGCGACCCGGAAGCGCAGAACCACCGCAAGGTGCATCGTCCTTGGGGTTATTACGATTCGATCGACATGGGCGCACGCTTCCAGGTCAAGCGCATCGTCGTGAACCCGGGTGCAAAGCTGTCGCTGCAGATGCACTATCACCGCGCCGAGCATTGGATCGTTGTAACGGGTACGGCCGAAGTCACCTGCGGCGACAAGGTACTGTTGCTGTCGGAAAATCAATCGACCTACATCCCGCTGGGCGTGACGCACCGTCTCGCGAACCCGGGGCGTACGCCGCTGGAAATGATCGAAGTGCAGTCGGGCGCCTATCTGGGCGAAGACGACATCGTGCGCTTCGACGATACCTACGGCCGCTCCTGATGTCGCACGCCGCCTAGCGTCACCCGGCTGCCGGCCGGCGGCGCTATGGCGGAAAACGCGCGTTGCGCGTGTCGCCACCCGCCTCGTACTATCAGTACACCCCGAACGAGGAGACACGCGCAATGCTCGACGCATTCTCACAAAAGATTCTGAGACTACTGCAACGCGATGCGCGCCGATCAGTACAGGAGATCTCGGAACAGGTCGGTCTGTCGAGCACGCCCTGCTGGCGCCGCATCAAAGACATGGAACAGCAGGGCATCATCCAGCGCTACACCGCGCTGCTGAATCGCGACAAGCTGGGCCTTCATATCTGCGCACTGATTCAGGTGCAACTGGATCGACGCATCGAGCACGCAAGCGAACACTTCGAACAGGCGATGCTGGCGTGCACGCAGATCACCGAATGCTACCGCACCGCTGGCGACACCGATTACACGGTCAAAATGATTGCTGCTGACGTCGATCATTTCGACCGCTTTTTGCAGGAGCATCTGCTGTCGTTGCCGACGGTGCTTCATGCCACAAGCCAACTCGTGCTCAAGGAAGTGAAATTCGAAACCGAGTTGCCGCTATAAGGGAGATGCCATCCACGGCAGCGCTAACGCGTCATCCCAAAAAACACCCGCACCTGACGCACTCCGAGCGTCCGCGCCAGTGCGTTTAAATCCAGCGCGTGCCACTCCGCATGCCCTTGTCCGGGCATCGTTTGCGGCATCAGCACGGCGGCGACATCATGATGCCCCCCACCCGTTTCGGGCGGCGGTTGCTCGATAGCAGCCTGCACGTACACATCGAGGTCAATCGAACCATGCAGATAATGCAGATCGATCGTATCCACGGGAATGCCCAATGGATAGAATGCGGCGCGCGCGCGCGCGAGCAGCTCATCGCGCATCGGTAGCCCAAGGTTCGTCGTGCGTTCCAATTCATCGTTTTCGGGATCGATGTGGATCAATACTTCGAGGATCCGAGCGTCCTGCTTCAAGCGCGCCCGAGCCGATTCCGCGATGTAATGCCCCTCCGACACGCTAATGCGCGGATCGACCAGCAGGTGCGCATCCACCAGCGCGCTGTCTCCCATCTTTCGCGTTTTCAGTTCGGTCACTTCCCGCACGCCCGGCGTGCTCTGCAAGATGTCGCGCATCTGCATGGTGTCATCGGTGTCCAGCGCGCGGTCCGACAGGTCCTGCAGCGCGTTCCAACCGAACGACCAACCCATCCTGGCCACCATGAAGCCGACAATCGACGCGGCAATCGGATCGAGCGCTTTATAACCGAGCAAGCTGCCAAGGATACCCAAACCGACGACCAGCGACGAGGCCGCATCGGAGCGCGCATGCCAGGCGTTCGCGATCAATAGCGACGAGCGCACGCGCTCCGCCTCCCGAAGCATGAAGCGGAACAAGCCTTCCTTCGCCAGCAGCGCGATGATCGCGACCAGTAGTGCGCTGAAGTGCACATCCGGTGCCGCATCCAGTCCCATCAGCCGCACCACGGCCCGTCCCAGCATGCCGGCGCCTACCGCGATCAGCAAGGCCCCTAGCAGGAACGACGCCACGGTTTCATATCGGCTGTGTCCGTAGTTGTGGTCCTGATCGGGCGCGGCATCGCTGCGCTTATTTGCCAACAAAACGATGCCGTCCGCGACGAGGTCGCTCAGCGAATGAACGCCATCGGCGATCAAGGCCTGCGAGTGGGCAATCGTCCCGACCGATACCTGCACGACCACCAATGCGACATTGATTGCCACACTCGTCCACGTGATGCGCTGCGCCACCGCCTGCTTTTCTTTCACGAGGGTCGAGTCGGTCGAATTCATTACGTTCTGAGCACCCTATTACGGTCAATGGAGTCATCGACAAGCGGATTCGTTTTTGCGCATTGGCCGCGCCGCCATCGAATCACGCTTACGGTGAAACCCATCGTAACCGAATCGACGGCCAGCGGTCATGGCATTTGTCCGCGATATCCGATGCGCCGTCGGTCACCGCGCCACGCATTCACTGCAACGACATTGCAAAAGACCGCGACATGCGATCGCCATGAAACCATCGGCGTCCTATTGCATTCGCTTTAACGTGATAACGGGAAAGCGAGGCGCGAGCGCTTGCCTTTGCGCTGGTATTTGCGAAAGAAACGATTTTTACAAAGCAAAAGGCCGCCGGCATCATTAATGCCGGCGGCCTCGCACACGATTGACTCTCAGCACGACTATTGCCGCAAGTAAATCGGAATAAACCTCAATCTTATCGTGTGATCGCCTTTCCGTCGCATCTCAATCGGTTTCGCCTATAGGATTAAACGAAGGGCCGCGACGCCTTCGCGTCAAATAACAAATTCGGCGCGGTCCTTACCTGCGATCCACTTTGGCGGCTTGCCGCGGCCGGACCAGGTACTTCCGGTTTCCGGATCGCGGAATTTCGGCGCGACGCTCGCACGCGCCAACTTGACCGGACGACCCCGTCCACGGCCACCGAAGCCCAATTCTGCCAAACCGAATTCAAAAAGTGCAATCTTCTGGCGAACGTCCTGCAACGTGCTGTCTCGTTCGCGGAAGCGCACTTCTTCGATCTGACGCTCGATTTCCTTTTGCTGAGCAATCAACGCTTCCAATTGGCTTCCTGAAACCGCTTGAGCTTGTCCTTCTTTACCAGATTTGTTCGCAGCCATTGCCTATGCCATTTCCATTCGTGAAGAGGAACGGCGAAGCCGACATTTGTCGCACCGCCGCATTCGAGATATTTTCACAGTGAATAGTACATGATATTCGGCATTTGGATAAGCCCCATAAATTTCTGAAACTTACTTTTAAGCAGACGTTTAATCCGCTCGCAATTGCCGTTCTTTTTTATTGAACATTCCGCGTGCAGACTGCGATACAACGGTTCACCAGCAGCCCTGTTTAAACCCAGATATACCGCTTGATCGGGGAGAAGTTTGCCGCGATACGCGATAACTGAGCCGTTCTATCTTCTTAGAATGCGTAGAAAGCCAAATTTTTCGCTAATCGCGCTAATCAATAATCAGCATACCGCGTGCCCACCCATTCAAATGCGGTTTGGCACACCTTCACGCGATTAACGCGCTCGGTTTCTCTCCTCGCCGCCGCGTCGCGGATAGAATGGCAAGCCGACCAGCGGCTCGTTTGCCGCACCGCTCCCCCATTACGGTCTACCCGATGTCATTCGCCAAAAGCCCCGTCTTCCCGCACACGCGCGTCGCACTGATGGCGCTCTTTTTCAACGCCGGCATGGTCTACGCGTCATGGGGCGTTCATGTGCCATTTGTCAAAAGCCGATTCGGTCTCGATGGTGCGCAGTTATCGATCGCTTTACTGGCCGTCGCGATTGGCTCGATCGGTGCATTGACGCGCGTCGGCGATTTACTCGCTCGTGTCAGCGGGAGGCGCGCCTGTACGGTCGCCGGTGTGGCCATTGCGGTGACGACTGCATCGATATTATGGATGCCCACCTTTACGACGCTCTGCATCGCATTGCTGGCGTTTGGCGCGGCGAACGCCAGCATGGATGTCGCGATCAACGCCGAAGCGTCGGCGCTCGAATCGGCTGCCGGCAAACCGATCATGTCATCGCTGCACGGCATGTTCAGTGCCGGCGGTATCGCGGGTGCCGCGTTCGGCGGCTTG
>CAWUJR010000336.1:0-4761 GCA_963922375.1 uncultured Robbsia sp. | reverse complement strand
CCACGTCCGTGGCAGATAAGTCGGCACATGGTTTGTTGCCGCATGATCCGGATAGTGAAGATCCTGCAGAACGTATGACCGCGCGTATCGGCAGCTTGATGCGTGTATTGCGCGACAGCATGCGCGAACTGGGCCTGGACAAGCAGGTCGAGCAGGCGGCCGAGGTGATTCCTGATGCACGTGACCGCCTGAAGTACATCGCGGCGATGACCGAGCAGGCGGCGGAACGTGCATTGAATGCGACCGATGTGGCCATGCCGATCGCCGATCAGATCCATCGCGACGCGGACGCGCTCGACGCACGCTGGAAACGCTGGTACGACGCGCCGCAGGACATTGGCGAATCGCGGGCATTGGTCGTCGAGACGCGGGATTTCCTGCAATTGGCGTCGAAGCAGTCGTCGGCGATCAACGGCCAGTTGATGGAAATCATGCTGGCGCAGGATTTCCAGGATTTGACCGGTCAGGTGATCAAGAAAGTGATGGACATGGTCTATCACATCGAACAGCAACTGCTGGCAGTGCTACTTGAGAACATTTCGGCCGAACGCCGCGCCGAGTTGATCTCGATCGTCAGCGGCACGCCGAAGTCCGAGCAACCCGGCTCGCTGCTGAACGGCCCGCAGATCAGTCCGGAAGGCCGCACCGACATCGTCACCGATCAGACGCAGGTTGATGACCTGCTGACCGAACTCGGATTCTGATCCGGGCGCCCCGAAGGGGGCGCTGCCGCGTTCCAATGCTGCCTGAGGCGCTTCCGGCCGCCCGCCGTCGCTCCCATCTCGGGAACTGACGGCTTTTCCCCTTCTTTATCCGCCGATCGCTGCTTGACGATACCGTCAATAATGCATTCCGTCGGGTCGCGCCTGCCATAACGGTAAGCCCCGCGACTTGAACGGAGAATGAGCAAGTGGCAGAGGATAGCGATCTCGATAAAACCGAAGAGGCGTCACCCCGGCGCCTAGAGCAGGCGCGCGAGGACGGCCAGATTGCGCGTTCGCGCGAGCTGTCGACGTTCGCGTTGCTCGCGGTCGGTTTTGGCGGGGTCTATCTTCTCGGCAACTCGCTGATCCAGCAATTCCTCGGTCTTTTCCGCCACGCGCTGACGTTCGATCGCGCGACCGGCTTCGATTCCTCCCAAATGATGCTGCGCGCCAGCAACGAAGGCATGCTCGCCGCCGGTGCGATCGGGCCGATTTTGTTGGCGATCACGCTGGCTGCGCTGGTCGCGCCGATGGCGCTCGGGGGCTGGTTGCTGACCACCAAGCCGTTGATGCCGAATTTTGCGCGTCTCGACCCGATCAAGGGCGTGGCCAAGCTTTTCTCTACCCAAAGCCTGGCGCAATTGGCCATGGGCATTGCCAAGTGCGTGCTCGTAGGGTGTGTCGCGACGTCGGTTGCGCTGCATTACAAAACCCAAGTGATCGGTCTGCTGGTCGAGCCGGTGACGGTCGCGTTGCCGCATGCAGCGCAGATGATCGGCGCCTGCTGCGCCGCAACGGTCGGTGCGATGCTGCTGTTGGTAATGGCCGACGTGCCGTATCAGCTGTGGTCGCATGCCAAGAAGCTGCGTATGACCAAGGAAGAGGTCAAGCGCGAATACCGGGAAAACGAAGGCGATCCGCACATCAAGGGCAAGATTCGTCAGCAACAGCGCGAGATGTCGCGCCGCCGGATGATGGCGCAAGTGCCCACAGCGGACGTCATCATCACCAACCCAACGCACTTTGCCGTGGCGTTGCGTTATGCGGACGACCAGATGCGCGCCCCGCGCGTCGTCGCAAAGGGTGCCGATCTGGTCGCCGCGCGGATCCGCGAGATCGCCAAGGAAAACGGCGTGCCGGTGTTGGAAGCCCCGCCGCTGGCCCGTTCGCTGTATCAACACGTTGATCTGAATCGTGAAATCCCGGGCCCGTTGTATGGGGCGGTGGCCGAAGTGCTGGCGTGGGTGTTCCAGCTGCGTCGCTGGCATGAGCAGGGCGGCGATCGGCCGGAAGCGCCGAGCGACGTGGCGGTACCGGTCGAATTGGCAGTCAGTGCGGAATCGTTGGCAGGGTCGGCGAATGACGATGACATCGACGATGTGGTGGATGTGGCAGCAGCGGATGTGTCGGACGTGGCGTCCACGTCGACTGCATCGAACCAATCGAACGCCGATGTTCGGGTGAATGTGAAGCAAAGCGGCGAGCGTCGCGACGACACAGGTAACGCATCATGAGTTCACGTTTCGGTACCAACCTGAAATTGCCCGCGTTCGCCGGTAGCGCGAATCTGCGGGGGCTGTCCGGCCCGATCCTGATCATCATGATTCTGGGCATGATGATCCTGCCGTTGCCGGCATTCATCCTGGATCTGCTGTTCACCTTCAACATCGCGCTGTCGGTGATGGTGTTGCTGGTCAGCTTGTACACTGAAAAGCCGCTGGATTTCTCCGCTTTCCCGAGCGTGCTGCTGTTCTCGACGTTGCTGCGTCTGTCGCTGAACGTCGCGTCCACGCGAATCGTGTTGATGGAAGGCCATACCGGTCCGGATGCGGCGGGGAAAGTGATCGAATCGTTCGGCCATTTCCTGGTCGGTGGCAACTACGCGGTCGGTATCGTCGTCTTCATCATTCTGGTGATCATCAACTTCATGGTGATCACGAAGGGTGCCGGCCGGATCGCCGAAGTGTCCGCCCGTTTCACGTTGGACGCGATGCCCGGCAAGCAGATGGCAATCGACGCCGACTTGAACGCCGGCCTTATCAACGAAACCGACGCGCGTAAGCGTCGCGTCGAAGTGGCGCAGGAAGCAGAATTCTACGGTTCGATGGACGGTGCATCGAAGTTTGTCCGCGGCGATGCAGTCGCCGGCCTGCTGATCATGGTCATCAACATCGTCGGTGGCCTGATCATCGGGGTGGTCCAACACGACATGGCCGTGGGTGCGGCGGCCACGAACTATACGCTGTTGACGATCGGTGACGGCTTGGTGGGGCAGATTCCGGCGCTGGTGATTTCGACCGCCGCCGGTGTGATCGTTTCTCGCGTGGCGACGCAGGAAGACGTCGGCACGCAGATCACGGGTCAACTGTTCACGAACCCGAAGGTGCTGGGCATTACCGGCGGGATTCTGGGCGGGATGGGGATTATCCCCGGCATGCCGCACGTAGCCTTTCTGCTGCTGGGTGGCGGTTTGATCGCGTTGGCGCGTAAGATGCACCAGAACACGGTGGCGAAAGCGGTCGCCGATGCCGCGCCGAAGCCGGTGACCGAAGTCTTGCCGAATCCGGAAACGACCGAAGCCAGCTGGGACGATGTGCAGTTGGTCGATCCGCTGGGCCTGGAAATTGGCTATCGCCTGATTCCGCTGGTGGATGCCGCGCAGGACGGAGAGTTGCTTAAACGCATCAAAGGTATCCGTAAAAAGTTCGCGCAAGAGATCGGTTTCCTGGCGCCCGTCGTTCATATTCGCGACAATCTGGAATTGCGGCCGAATGCCTATCGGATTGCATTGAACGGCGTAGAGGTCGGGTCAGGTGATGCGTTCCCGGGCCAATGGCTGGCGATCAATCCGGGCCAGGTTAGCGGCCCGTTGCAAGGCGCGCCGACGCGGGACCCAGCATTCGGTCTGCCGGCCGTCTGGATCGACATCGGCATGCGCGAACAGGCTCAGCTGCTCGGGTATACAGTGGTTGATGCGGGAACGGTCGTTGCGACACATTTGAACCATCTGATCACGTCGCACGCGGCGGAATTGCTGAGCCGTCAGGAAGTGCAGCAGTTGTTGGACCGTATTGGCCGCGACGCACCGAAGTTGGTCGAGGACCTGGTGCCGAAGGTCATTTCGCTGACGACGCTGCAAAAGGTATTGCAGGGCTTGCTGGACGAAGGGGTAGCGATCCGCGACATGCGCACGATCCTGGATGTGCTGGCGGAGCACGCAACGAAGATCAGCGACCCGTACGAGTTGACCGCGATGACGCGTCTGGCGCTCGGCCGTGCGATTACGCAACAAGTCGCGCCAGGTGCCGGCGAGATGTCCGTCATCGGGCTGGATCCGGGCCTGGAGCGCGTGCTGTCGCAGGCACTGGGCAACGGCGGCGGCGCGGGACTGGAGCCGGGGTTGGCGAATACGCTGTTGCAGCAAACACAACAAGCTGTCGAACATCAGCAGAATCAAGGATTCCCGCCGGTGTTGTTGGTGCAACATGGGCTAAGATCACTGCTCGCCCGTTTCCTGAGACGCAGCATGCCGCAACTGAAGGTACTGAGCTACGCCGAAGTACCCGATACTCGTACTATTAGAGTCACGACCACGATCGGAGGTCAGATTTGAAAGTCCGTAAATTCTTCGCGCCTTCGTCACGAGAGGCGCTCCGCCTGGTGCGAGAAGCGCTGGGGGCGGATGCGGTCGTGCTGTCGAACCGGGTAGTCGACGGCGGAGTGGAATTGGTCGCGCTGACAGAGGAGACGCTGACGGACATGGTAGACGAGCCTCAGCACCCGGCTGCTGCATTTGCGGCGCCCACGCCGATGGATTTTGGTCAGCAAACGCATATGCAGCCGAAAGTGGGGCAGTCGCATGCACCACAGACGTCCAACCAGACATTGCATCAAGATGTGCAGTCGCATCTGCATCCCGATCGGAGCGCAGAACGGGGTGCAACCGGCGGAGAACGCGCTGCGTCACGTGGTCCGCTGGAGCGTCCGAGCTGGGCGGCGCGCGACACGAGCCAGTGGGAGCGCGATCGCGAACAACAGCGAGAACAGGACCGGGAAC
>CAWUJR010000335.1:0-4762 GCA_963922375.1 uncultured Robbsia sp. | reverse complement strand
TGGGGTCAATGGTGGAGCATTGATGCACGCAGCGACTGCGGCATCGACGGCGGCGCAGATTCAGCGGGTAGGCGCCGCCCGCTACGAGCCGGCTTGCCCCACTTTACGGCACAAGAACCATCGACGGCGGGTCTTTTCCGCCGCCACACGATCCGTGAGTTCGGCGACGTGTCGCCACCACTGCTCACCGCGATGCGGCGCAGACAAATCCAATCGCTCGCCCATACGTGGCGTAGCTACGGCAATGCCACGCGCGGCCGCCAAACCGCTGACGCGTTCAAACGGCTCGTACCATCGATGCATTGCCAGATCGAACGTGCCATTGTGAATGGGCAGCAGCCAGCGACCGCGCACATCCACATGGGCCTGCACCGTCTCCTCCGGCTGCATATGGACGTACGGCCATTGCGCGTCATACGCGCCGGTCTCGATCAGCGTGACATCGAACGGCCCGAGCCGCTCGCCAATTGCCTTGAAACCATCGAAATAACCCGTGTCTCCGCTAAAGAACAGCCGCAAGTCGTGATCGACGATTGCCCATGACGCCCACAACGTACTATTTCCATCCAGCAAGCTGCGGCCGGAAAAATGCTGCCCCGGCGCCGCGGTAAAACGCAGGCCGCCGATATCGACGCTTTGCCACCAATCGAACTGACGCACCTTAGCGGCATCGATCCCCCATTCGATCAAACGATCGCCTACACCGAGTGGCGTGAGGAACACGCCGGTCTTCGCCGCCAACGCCCGCACCGTATCGCGATCCAGATGGTCGTAATGATCGTGCGACAGCACGATGCCCGCGAGCGGCGGCAACGCATCCAAAGCAATCGGAGGCGCATGGAAACGCTTCGGACCGAAACGGCGAAACGGCGACGCGCGCTCGCCGAAAACCGGGTCGGTCAACCAGAACTGTCCCTGAAGCTTGAGCAAAATGGTCGAATGCCCAAGCCGAAACAAGCTGCGATCGGGCGCTGCGTCGAGTTGAGCGCGCGACAGCGCATCCACCGGCACCGCCCCTGACGGGGACGTCCCTGCAGGCTTGTGCAGCAGCACGTTCCAGATGATGCCCAACGTCTTGCCGATTCCTTCGACGGGCTTCGGTTTAACGTTGCGAAAGCGTGTCCCGTCGTGCTGCGCCGACGTCGGAAACTGCGCACGTCCGCGCCGCGCAGCGGTCAAACCGATCATCCGACGGACAGAATCGATCAACGAAGTCATGGGAGACGTCTCGGTAAAAGTATACGATCCAGTGTAGTTTTATTATCGCGAGAAGTAAACCGCCCGGTGTAAAATTCGTCGATGGATACGACACCCCCGCCACCACTCCCCCCTCCAATACCCTTGCAGACAGGCGTCCCGAAGCGCCTGACCGACCGAAAACGCCTGGCCGTCATTCGCGCGGCGAGCGAAGAATTCCTGCAATTCGGCTTTGACGCCACAAGTATGGACCGCATTGCTGCACGCGCCGATGTGTCGAAGCGCACGGTCTACAACCACTTCCCAAGCAAGGAAGCACTGTTTGCCGAAATTCTGCGTCACCTATGGGATGCCAGTCGTGAGGAGGATGCACCGGGTTATCGTGCGGACGCGCCGCTGCGTCCACAGTTGATTGACTTGCTGATGCGCAAGGTCCGACTGTCGAACGACGATGCACTCCTCGCGTTGGCACGCGTGGCGATCGCCGCCGGCATTCATTCGCCCGAAC
Organism: uncultured Robbsia sp.; assembly: GCA_963922375.1. Taxonomy (GTDB): domain Bacteria; phylum Pseudomonadota; class Gammaproteobacteria; order Burkholderiales; family Burkholderiaceae; genus Robbsia. The sequence continues at coordinate 3,057 of CAWUJR010000335.1, read as the reverse complement.
GGGCGCGAGACATGGTTGCACGGCTCGGCGAACGAGAAGAAGACTTGACGGTCTGGATCAGAGCCGCAGCGGCCGATGGCAGACTACGCATTGCGGACCCGCTGTTCGCATCGCAGCAATTGCAGGGCCTGGTCAAAGCGTTCGCGTTTTGGCCCCAGGTCACCATGGGACAGCCACCGCTGTCGGAAGCCGAACAGATGAAGGTGGCGGAATCGACCGCTGACTTGTTTTTGGCGGGCTATGGATGATGTTCGCGCGCTGCCGCGACATCGTCAGCCGCGTCGTCGATCGCGATAATGTCTTGGAAATATGCACAACGCGCATCAACGCGCTCGGGCATCGAGTCTGACAACGCCGCGCGCGAGGGATGCAGACACGTGCATAAAGCCGCGCGGCCCACCTTTTGAGGGGCGGGCCGCGCTGTTTCAGATCGATGACGGTCGAAAGATCAACCGTTCGGACGTTCAGTCGATCAAGCCGCGCGCCTTCATGCCTTCACGCTGGCAAGTACTTCACGAGAAGCGCGCACCACCGCATCGGTCGTGATGTCGAATTTCGCATACACGTCGGCGATCTTTCCGGATTCACCGAAGTCGTGCATACCCACGAATTTGCCTTCCAGGCCGAGATATTTGTCCCAACCCAATTCGACCGCTGCTTCCACGGCCACGCGCGCTCTCGTCTCCCCCAGTACCGATTGCTTGTACTGAAGATCCTGTTCCTCGAACAGCAAACGGCAAGGCATCGACACCACAGCAGTCGGTATGCCCTCCTTCTGCAGAATCTCCCGCGCTTCCACCGCAAGGTGCAGCTCGGAACCGGTCGACAACAGCGTCAGTTTGCGCGGACCACCCTCCGCTTCCAACAACACATAGGCACCCTTCGCCGATTTGTTCTCGGCACCCGCTTCTTTGCGCAGGAGTGGCATCGGCTGACGCGATAACGCGATCAGTGCAGCGCGACGCGGTTGCTCTAGGATCAGCTCCCAACACTCGGCGGTTTCCACCGCGTCGCCAGGTCGATAGACACCCAGTTGCGGAATCGCGCGCAATGCCGCCAGATGCTCGACCGGTTGGTGCGTCGGACCATCTTCACCCAGCCCGATCGAGTCATGCGTCATGACGAACGTCGTGCGAATATGCATCATTGCCGCCAGCCGGATCGCGGGACGGCAGTAATCCGAGAAGCAAAGGAAAGTACCGCCGTAGGGGATCAACCCACCGTGCAGCGCAATGCCGTTCATCGCCGCTGCCATGCCATGCTCACGCACACCGTAGTGGACATAAGAGCCGTCATACTGACCCGGCTTGACCTCGACTTGATTCTTTGCCTTCGTATTGTTGGATGGGGTCAAATCGGCGGACCCACCCAGCAACTCCGGGATCGCATCGAACAAATGATTCAACACCGCGCCGCTGGCCTGTCGTGTCGCCAGCTCGCCGCCTTTCGCGATGAACTCTTCGCGCGCTGCGGCAATCGCCGACTTCCAGTTCGCCGGCAGTTCGCCGTTATTGCGACGCTCGAATTCGCTGCGCAGTTCGGTCGGCGCCTTCTTCACGCGATCGGCCCATGCGAGTCTGGCCGACTCGCCCTTCGCACCGATCTCGCGCCATTCGCTCAGCAGCTTTTCCGGGATAACGAACGGTGGCGAGTCCCAGCCAAGAATCTTACGCGCGCCGGCAATCTCTTCTTCGCCGGGCGCATCGCTGTGCGCCTTCTGCGTACCGGCCTTCGTCGGGAAACCGAAGCCGATGACGGTTTTACAGGCGATCATCGTTGGCTGATCGTCCTTTTCGCGCGCGGTGACGATCGCTTCGCGAATCGCATCGGTGTCATGGCCGTCGATTTCCAGCACATGCCAGCCGGACGCGCGAAACCGTTCGATCTCGTTATCCGACACCGATAGGCTCGTCGCGCCATCGATGGAGATCGAATTGTTGTCCCAAAACGCAATGAGCTTGCCCAGCTTCAAATGCCCCGCCAGCGAAATCGCTTCCTGGCTGATACCTTCCATCAGGCAACCGTCGCCGAGAAAGACATAGGTGAAGTGGTTGACCAAGTCGTCACCGAACTTCGAATTCATGATGCGCTCGGCAAGCGCCATCCCCACCGACTCGGCAATGCCCTGACCCAACGGGCCGGTCGTCAATTCGATGCCGTCGGCGTGTCGGTATTCCGGGTGACCCGGCGTCTTGCTGCCAACCTGCCGGAACCGCTCCAATTCCTCGACCGGCATGTCTTTATAGCCCGTCAGGTAAAGCAGACTGTACAGCAGCATCGACCCATGGCCGTTCGACAGAATGAAACGGTCGCGGTCGATCCAATGCGGATCGGCCGCATCGAATTGCATGAAATCCTTGAACAAGACGGTTGCTATGTCCGCCATCCCCATCGGTGCACCGGGATGTCCGCTCTTCGCTTTTTGAACCGCATCCATCGATAGGAAGCGGATGCAGTTGGCCATTTCGCGAAGATGCGGATCTCGCGGGGCCGGCACGCTCTTCAATGCCGTTGATGCGGAAGCTTGTTCTGTCATCGGTATCTCCTTTCAAGTCAATAACGACTGGCGCTCATCTCCGTCGGATGGGTAACCCCGGCGACAACACGGCGCACCCTCCGGGAAGCAGCGTCCCCCCATCTTTTATACCACCGCCGCGCGATCGGCGTACGCGATGCAAAGCGGCCCCTGCGGTATTCCCTAGATTGACGCCGCGTCATTCCGGCGTGAGTATCGAATCCGCAAACGTTTGCGGAATGCCGAAATCTGAACCGTTCCAGATGCCAAAATGCACAGATCAGCGCTTCGCAACGATGATGCAGGCTGCCAATAAGCCGAACCGCGTGCCCTATCACAGAGGCTCGTCCCGTCCCGGGTCGCCGCTGACAGTACGCGGGAAATCAATAACAGGAGACGTACCATGAACTCGATCCATCGCCGCCGCATGATTGCCGCCTGCCTGACTGCCGGGGCCGCCGTTGCCGTCAATGCCTTCTCACCCGCCATCGCGTTCGCCCAAACGGCCGGGACCCCGGCGACCGCAGCAGGCGGGAAGGCGC
>CAWUJR010000334.1:0-4781 GCA_963922375.1 uncultured Robbsia sp. | reverse complement strand
TCATTCCCGGCGCTGACGCTGGCGTGCGCACCTTGTGTCAGATGGCTCGCCCGCGCCGCGTTATCGGCATTCTGTTTCACCGTCGCGGTCAATTCCTCCATGCTCGCCGCGGTTTGTTCCAGCGCCGCCGCCTGCTCTTCTGTGCGGGACGACAGATCCAGATTGCCCGCCGCAATTTCCCGTGCCGCAGCGGCAATGGATTCGCTGCCGCCACGCACGGTGCCGATCGTACTTTTCAGGCTGTCCTGCATTGCGCTCAATCCCAGTAACAGGCGTCCCATCTCATCGTCGCGCATCGCGCTCACCGATGCAGTCAGGTCGCCACCGGCAATACGCTCGAACTGGCTCAAGATGGTCTCGATGGGTCGCAAAAGCGCTTTGCTCAACACAACGAACGTCGCAACCGCTGCCGATGCGCCGACGACAAGCAACACGGCGATGACCACCAGGAAAGAGGCATAACGCGATTCCGCTGCCTCGTATCGGCGAGCGGATTCGTTACGTTGGAACGCTTTCAATTTTCCCGACGCGTCGATGAACGCGCGATACGCGGTAGTGGCGTTTCGCATCGCGTCCAACGCGCCATCCCGGGAATTGGCGGTGATCGCGCTACTCAGCGCATCGTTTGCATGCAGCATGTCGTCGAGACGCGGGATGACCGCCTGGGCCAACAATTCCTCCTGTTGACCGCGAGGCAACGCCACATATTGGTCCCACTCTTGATGCGCTTTCGCGGAAAAAGGGATCGCGCTGCGCACGCGCTCTTTCGATTCGTCGGAACCGAGCAAGACCACCGCACGGTCCAAGCCCAGACGTTGTCGCGACACCGCCAATTCCATTTCGGCAACATGGGTGGCGCTGGCCAGGTTGTTTGTGTAGATCTCCCTGGCCGTGTCGTTGGCGGCTCGCATGCCGTAGAGGCCCATCGCGCCAATAGTCAGCGACATCAAAGCAAGCAAACACAACGAAAGAGCAATCGTCGCGCGAATAGAAAAGGATCGAAGAGGCATAACGGTAGGCCGCAAACAGGAGGTTGGCACACGCGCACTGCACGTGCAGCTATACCCGGTTTACGGCGCTACAAATGAATTCTTGACTTTTTATCACGCATTTGCTTGCCACCGCTAAGATAGCTGTGGCATGAAAACAGGCAGGCGACTTCAGATTGTCGTCTCTTCCAGTAACCCCCGCTGACGCAGCATCGGTTCCACTGCCGGGTCGCGCCCTCGATACGCGCGGTATGCCTGCGCCGGATCGATCGTGCCGCCTGCGCTGTAGACGAAGCGGTGCAGACGCTCGGCGATGTTGGGTTCGAAGACGTTCTTTGCCTCTTCGAACGCAGCAAAGCCATCCGCTGCCAATACGTCGGCCCACATGTACACGTAGTAACCAGCCGCGTAGCCATCGCCAGAGAACAGATGCTGAAAATGCGGAAGGTGATGGCGTAAGCCGATGTCCTCCGGTACGCCCAACAGACGGCATTGCTCGATCTCAAACGCGGCAATATCAATAGGCGTGCCCGCCGGCTGCGCATGCAACGCCATATCGATCAGGGCGGGCGCGACGTATTGGATCGTGCCGAACGCTTGATTGAACTGGCGTGCTGCCGCCAGCCGCGCCAACAATGCCGCAGGAATGGGCTCGCCGGTCTGCCAATGGGTCGCATGACGCAACAGCACCTGCTCGTCCTGTGCCCAGTTCTCGAAAATCTGCGACGGGAACTCGACAAAGTCGCCCGGGACATTGGTGCCGGCAAGACGCTCGTATTTTGCGTTGGACAACAAGCCGTGCAATCCGTGACCAAACTCATGGAACAGCGTCGTTACGTCGTCGAAACTCAGTAGCGCCGGGCTGCCTTTCGCAAAATTATTATTGTTGGCGACGATCGGTAACGTGCCTCCGTCGATCCCCGATTGCGACCGGAATACGCTCATCCATGCGCCGCTGCGCTTCGTCTGCCGTGCAAAATAGTCGCCAATGAAGAGACCGATCAGTTCGCCCTCCCGGTTCTTGACTTCCCAAAGTCGGGCGTCCGAATGGTAAAGCGGCACGTCGGTGCGTTCGATAAAAGCGATATCGAACAAGCGGGACGCGCAATCGAACGCTGCCGTGATCATCTTATCGACAGAGAAATACGCCTTGACCTCGGCGTCATCGAGATCGAAGTTCGCCTGACGGACCTTTTCCGCGAGATACAGCCAATCCCATGCGGCAATCGGGGTCGGTTCGCCGAGTCGCTGCGCGATGTCGGTCAGCGCTTGACGATCCGCGTCGGCTTTCTGCAGCGCGGGCGCCCAGGTGCGTTCGAGCAGCGCTTTTGCCGCTTTCGGGGTGCCCGCCATGCGATCGATTACCTGGAAGTCCGCATACGACGCATATCCAAGCAACTGCGCTTTCTCCTGCCGCAGCGTGATGATCTCTGCCGCAATCGCGCGATTATCGTGCTCGCCAGCGTGGCCGCCGCGACCGATACGTGCGCGCCATAGGCTTTCACGCAAGTCGCGGCGCGACGAAAATGTCAGGAACGGCTCGGCGATCGACGGCGACAATGTCACCACACGGCTGCCGGCCGGCAGACCACGCGCGCGTGCCGCTTCTAACGCAGCGGCGATCAGCGAATCAGGAAGACCCGCTACATCCTCATCGGCAGGCAGCGGCAGAACGAACGCCGATTCGTCGGCGAGAACATTCTGCCCGAACCGCGTGCTCAGTGATGCCAGGGTCTCCTCGATCTGCGCATATCGCACCCTATCCTGTCCCGACAGCATGGCACCCGCACGAACGAAGTCGCGGTGCACCCGCTCGATCAAACGGCGATCCTCACCGCTGAGTGTCGCGTCGCCTGCAGTGGCGTCCGAGGTATCGCCAAGTTGCGCATGCAGTTGCTGAAAACGCGCGAACAGCGTCGCGTTGAGGAAGATCGCATTTCGGTGGGCGGCCTGCAGCGGCGAGAGCGCACATTCGATCGATTGCAGTTCCGGCGAGGTCTCACTGGACGTTAGATTGTCGAACAGCAATGAGACGCGGCTCAGCAGCCGGCCACTGCGATCGAACGCCACTGCGGTGTTCTCGAAGCTCGGCGCCGCCGGGTTTGACGCAATGGCGTCGAGTTCTTTCACATGCTCGCGCATCGCCACCTCGAATGCGGGGGCAAAATGCGCCGGCTTCACGGTCTGGAACGGCGGCAGCGCATAGGGCGCGGTCCAATCGGCGAGCAATGGGTTGATATCGGGCATCGGATAGAGCGGCGAGTGGTGGGCTGGCTGCTAGCATACACCCGCCTCTGACGATTTAAATCCACCGATCGTTTTGCACCGTGCGTGCGTTCGCCGCGCCGCCGCCCGTATTCGGTACGCCGCGCGGCTCGATCAAGAACATTTTGACCTACGCCGTGGCGCGCGGCCGGTGCTCGACACCCTTTGGCACGACCGCCATCCGCCCGGCCCGCAGCACAATCGTGCCATCGCCGGACCGCGCGCCGCGGAAATCAATTTCAAGTTCCCCGGAAAGCACGACGAAGGTCTCGTCCGTATCGGCGTGCCGGTGCCAATCTAATGCGCCGTCGACTTTGACGACCTTGAACTGATAGTCGTTCATTTCGGCGACGACGCGGGGTTGCCAATAGCCGTCGATTTGCGTGATTTTCTCGACGAGATCGATGCTCTGACATTGGCCACGCATGGCCGGTACCGCGCTTGGATGGACGGTCTCACTGGCGGCTTCGCAGGTGTTGAATTTCGCTGCTTCTGACATCGTTCTCTCCGTTAAAAGGCTTTCGCGTCGAGAATACGCGAGCGCGTTTTATCGGTATTGAACGATCGTGGGTCTTTTTAGCGCAGACCGATACTATCCAGCAGGTTTCCCGGCTGTTTGCCGACCCTGCCGCCGACAACGTACATCCAACGCCCTGGCGTCATGCCGAAAGTCTTCACTAAATGACGCGTCATGTGGCTTTGGTCGGCAAAGCCCGCAAATGCCGCCGCCCGAGCGAGGGAGCTGCCCCTAAGCAATAGGCGCCGAACGATATCGAGGCGACGCATCGTCAGATACCGGTACGGACTCGTACCATAAAAAGTGCGAAAGTCGTTCGACAAGCTCCATCGGTCGCGCCCGGTCGCCGCTTCCAGCTCGGCGAGCGTGACGCCGGACACAAGGTTCGCGTCCAAGTAATCGCGAGCACGCCAGGCCGCCCGAAAATCCCCTTTCGCCTGCCGCGCGGCATGGGATGCACATACCGAAGCGAGCGCATTGGCCAATTCGCTCAGCGCGTCGCTTTGTTCGAGTGGCTCAAGGAAAACGTCATCCCCCTGCAGGAGTGCCGAGGTGGCCGCTGCAACGCGCGGGTCAGTGGTGACGCCGCCTTCGAGGAAAGGTAACGCGCGACCACTGAGTACTTGCTGAAACAGCGCGGGCTGCACATACACCATCCTGTACCGGAAAGCTTCTTCCGTACCCGCCTGCCCATCGTGAGCCTCGTCTGGATGCAGAACCATGATGTTGCCGGGAAGACTGTTTCTCAGGCCGCGCCGATAGCTGAAACGCTGCACGCCCGCGAGCGTACGGCCGATTGCATAAGTATCGTGGCGATGCATTGCATACGCATTGCCGTGCAGACACGCCTCTATCCGCTCAATGCCTTCTACAGGCTCGGCACGAGTCACCCAGTCGGGTTGCGCACGGGGCGCGGGTCGTTTCATGGTCGATGGCCCTGCAGGGCCAGAGTGGGGTGAGCCGGACGCGGCAGAACGGCGCGGATCGTATCGCGACGCCGGGCCGCGAGC
>CAWUJR010000333.1:0-4797 GCA_963922375.1 uncultured Robbsia sp. | reverse complement strand
CCAGGCCGCGTTCGTGGCGGCGGAGGGCCCGGCCGCGTGGGCCGCAGTGAACCCGGTCGTCATCAGCAGCAGCGCGATCGCCGACGCGATCCGATGTGGTAAGGGAATAGCCGAATGGGGGAGCGTAGTGGCGTCGGATCGAGGACGCGTATCGCTTTGTCGCGTGTCATTCGAACCTGCCGAATACTCAGCCGAGCAGTCAACCGATGATCCAACTTGCATGTGTAACCCGACCCTGGAATTAGGACGCTGCCATCATACGGTAATACATCGGGAAATCAACGGCCGATCGATGGAGAATATCGGCGGTCAGCCCTGATACGCAGGATTGACAGGCGACCATAGTGACAAAAACTTTTCGAAGAGGCAGCAAGCCGGTGACTATACCTGACATGGAAGCATGGGATGCCTGGACACCCGACACACTGTCGCGGCGTTTGAGCGGTGTGTCGCTGCCATGGTGCATCGTAGGCGGATGGGCGTTGGATCTTTGGCATGGCTCGCAGACGCGCGCGCACAGCGATCTCGAATTTACGGTTTTGAGAAGAGATTTGAACGCATTCCTTTGCTTGTTCCATGAGCTGACGTTTTACACCGCCCACTCGGGTGTTCTCGAACCGGTGCGAGCGGAACAGAAGCCGTCGTCGGACATTCTGCAATTTTGGGGTTTCGACCGCGTCGCCGAGCGCTGGCGGATCGATATGATGATCGAGCCCGGCACAGACGAGACCTGGGCGTACAAACGGGCACCGTCTATCATTCGGCCACGAGCGGACATGGTGATGCAAACTATCAATGGCATCCCATATTTGAACCCGGCGGCGGTACTGCTGTTCAAGGCCCGCGATCGACGTCCGAAGGATCGAGGGGATTTCGAGAAAGCGCTGCCGACACTGCAGGCCCACGACCGCGCTTGGTTGAAGGCATGTCTGGGCTCCCTTCATCCCGGACACGAATGGTCGACAGCGCTGTAGTAGTGCGGGTTCGACCGGTATCGCGTGGGCTCGACGGGTAAGCACACCGTCGACACGCAAGCGAGATTACCGAATGTAAGGTGCGGCCTCTGACGATGATTCCAGCGGCGATGGCCATTCGAGCTTGCAGACCAGCACGGTCAACTTCCCGGCGACAGAGAACGCGCACGCCAGCGTCACGCAAGCGCCTCCTATCAACAGCGAATGGTAAGGCTCGCTGTGCACTGGTTGTCCCGCCGTGCGCAATGCCTCGATGAAAAAAGGGCGGTTGTCCCAGCGTGCATCCACACTGTTCAACATCGCGGGAAGATGAGGAACGGGCCGTGGCTTCGCCCTGGGAAAGCACGGTTCCTCGATGATTCGACCGCTGCTATCGAGCAAATAACAGCCGTAGCACCGCGGTAATGAGAGCAGCGAGAGCGCAGGCAACCGGGATTCGAACGTCTGAAGCAGCGGAACCGCCTGCGCCATCGCGTCCAGATAAGGGGCCAACTGCTGAGAAAACGCCCTGGCGCGCGACGCACGCGTTTCCTGCACGAGCTTGAACGCCTGATCGACCTGCAGCGCACCGGTCACCGACACTCTTGCACTCTGATTCGGGCGACCGAGCAAATAGCCCTGTGCAATATCGGCGTTGGAGGCGACGGCGATCGCCAGATCATCCTCCGTTTCGATGCCTTCCACGACGACGAGCATGCCGACATCATGAAGCAGGGAGACGAGGTTCGGTAACAACGGTCGCGCGGTCGAGCGGCATCGCGCTCTGACCAACTCACCATCCAATTTGACGATATCGGGCTGTATCCGCAGCAGTCGGTCGAGATTCGAGTGGCCCGCGCCGAAATCGTCGATCGCAATGCGGAAACCTTGTTCGCGATAGCGGCTGGCGGCGCGCGACAGCGCGGCAACATCGGCTTCCTGCGACTCGAGCACTTCCAGGACGATGTTCGCTGGAGACAGCCCCGCGTCTTCTACAACCGCTTTTAGAAAAGCGGGGTGATCCGCGCGTAAGAACGTGACCGGTAACACATTCAGGAACAGCCATGCGCCGGCCGGCAACGCCTCGCGGGCGCTTGCAAAATGCAATCGCTGGGTCAGGCGGTCGAGGATCTGGACATCGGCATGCGGGTCGGCGGTGAAGATATGCGGTGGCGCCACTGGCGATCCATTGGCGCGCTGACCGCGCAGCAATACTTCGAAACCGACCGTGGTTTGATGTGAAAGGCTATAGAGCGGTTGAAAATGCGTGGCCAATGCGATCCCGGCCCATTCAGCCCGGGTGACGCACGATGTGTCGGGCATACGGGCTTCCACGGCGACGGCGGGATCGATTTCGATAAGCCGTTGCCGCAGCGAGAAATACCCGAAGCGAAATCGGTACGCGCCAACCTTGAAAAACACGCAGGTACTCAGAGTGATGCAAGCCCAAAGCGCACAGACGATGACATCGTCATGTTGCAGCGGAAGCCCCGCCATCAAGGCCGCCCCTGCACATACGGCTGCCGCCGTGCCGCAGATGAAGTGCACTGGCGTCAGCCACAGCGGCGAGGCGCAGACCGGTATCATCACAAAGGCAGGCAACAACCAATAGAGCGGCTTTGCCGAATGGCACGCATTCAGCGCCATCCCGACCTCCAGCAGCAGCACGAATACGACGCCCCAGAGGCCAAATCGGAACGTGCTCTTTTCGTGCGCGATTCGCCATGTCAGCAGCGCGAGTCCTAGCGCACAGGTGAGTCGATCGGTTAGTGATATTGCGGAAGGGTGCGTGAGTTGACGCGCGAACGACGCCAGTAAGAAGGCCGCTACCGTATACGCCATCAACGTGGTACAGATCCGGCGCTGTGTCGAAAAGGTTTCGCTATGAAATTCCGTGCGCACGTCCGCCCACGCTTTATGGGTGGGTAAGTCCGGCGGCAGAAAGCCACGCGTCAGGGAGGACAAGGTAAGCATCGCGGACGAATCGGAAAAATGCGCATCCCGTCGAAATCAGGACGGCAGGTGGTAAACACGGTGAGCCGTGCGGAATGACGTGAAAACTAGCGTGAAGCGACGTATAACGGTGCAACAGCGGGCACGAGCGGCGTAAGCGCCGTTCGATAACCGGTCATACGCCGGTCGCGTGCCCCTGGTTTCAGGAATGTGTTTGACAAAAATCACTGCCGTAGCAGTATAGCCCGCCTATAATCCTCCAAAACGGTATTGTGCGGTATCGCGTCGGTAAGCCCCGTTCGCATGCAGCAGGGCATTACCCGCTTGCCGTCGATGATCGCGCAGGCCCGAATCTTGTCAGATAGCACCATTGGGTATCCAGGAGAAGCTAGCGATGACAGAGGTAACCCCGGAAGCGAATCAGGCAGTACCACGTTGGGACCGTATGCGCCAACAGAAGGCCGAGCGCCTCAAGGCGGCGGCACCATTTGCCGAAGGCAAAGTGCTCGACAGCGGTCGAATCGTCGATGCGCTCCAGACGATCATCCACTCCGGTGACCGCGTTGCACTGGAAGGCGACAATCAAAAGCAGGCAGATTTTCTGTCTCGATCATTGGCGAAAGTCGATCCCGGTCATCTGCACGATATTCACCTGTTGATTTCGACGATCAGTCGGCCAGAGCATCTGGACGTGTTTGAAAGCGGGATCGCGAAAAAACTGGACTTCTCGTTCGCTGGGCCGCAAAGCTTGCGTGTCGCGCAATTGCTCGAAGACGGCAAGCTCGAGATCGGCGCGATCTACACCTACGTCGAGTTGTACTCGCGCATGTTCATCGATCTGACACCGCATGTCGCGTTGGTATGTGCCGTCCAGGCCGATCGCGAGGGCAATCTCTACACGGGGGCGAATACCGAAGACACGCCGACCATCGTGGAAGCGACCGCTTTTCGGCACGGCGTGGTCATCGCTCAGGTGAACGAGATCGTCGATCGCTTGCCACGCGTGGATATCCCGGCGTCGTGGGTCGATTTCGTGGTGACCGCGGATCGGCCGTTTGCAATCGAACCATTGTTCACGCGTGATCCCCGTCATATCGGTGAACTGCAGATTCTGATGGCGATGATGGTGATTCGCGGCATCTATGAAAAACATGGGGTCACCACGCTGAACCATGGCATCGGCTTCGATACCGCCGCGATTGAATTGTTGTTGCCAACCTACGGTCAATCGCTTGGACTCAAGGGCAAGATCTGCCGCAATTGGGCATTGAATCCGCATCCGACGCTGATTCCCGCGATCGAAAGTGGATGGGTGGAAAGCATCCATTCGTTCGGTGGCGAGGTGGGCATGGAAGAATACATCCGTGCTCGCCCGGACGTGTATTTCGTCGGGCACGACGGCAGCATGCGTTCGAACCGGGTGTTGTGTCAGTTGGCAGGCCAATACGGTGTCGATCTGTTTATCGGCTCGACGCTGCAGATGGATGCGGATGCGAACTCTTCGACGGTCACGCTCGGACGGCTCGCCGGCTTCGGCGGCGCACCGAATATGGGGCATGACCCGAAAGGACGGCGCCATAGTAGCCCGGCATGGCTCGAGATGATTACGTCGAAGGCCCCCATCGTGCGGGGTCACAAACTGGTCGTGCAATTGGTGGAAACATTCAAGGCGGGGAGCGCGCCTTCGTTTGTTGACCGCCTGGACGCGATCAAGGTCGGCGAAGACAGCGGCATGCCCATCGCGCCGGTGATGATTTATGGCGACGATGTCACGCACGTGGTAACCGAAGAGGGCATCGCGTATATCTATCAAGTGCAAGGGGAGGAGCGACGCGCGGCACTGGCGGCCGTCGCGGGTGCCACCGAAATAGGCCGCCGCGCCGACCCGGCC
>CAWUJR010000332.1:0-4802 GCA_963922375.1 uncultured Robbsia sp. | reverse complement strand
CCGCCGCCCGCGTGAGGCCGCCCGATTGCGTGATTTTCACCGCGAACACATCCGCGGCACGCTCGCTGGCCAACGCAAACGCATCCGCGGGACCGTGCAGCGCTTCGTCCGCCATCACCGGCGCGAACGACAGTGCCGTCAAACGCTTCAACCCGACGCGATTCTCGGCCGCTACCGGTTGTTCAATCAGTGCGATACCCGCGTCGGCAAGACGCGTGGACGCCCAGATCGCTTCGGTTTCGCTCCAGGCTTGATTGACGTCGACGCGAACTTCCGCGCCATCGCCAAGTGCGCGCTTGATTGCGCTCACATGGGCGACGTCCGCGGCCACGGCGCGACTGCCAATTTTCAATTTGAAGATTCGATGCCGACGCGTTTCGAGCATCCGCTGGGCTTCTTCGATATCGCGCTGGGTATCGCCACTGGCGAGCACCCACGCCACTTCGACGGACTCTCTGACCCGTCCCCCCAGAAGCGTCGACAGCGGTACACCCAGCCGTTGAGACTGCGCATCAAGTAGTGCCGTCTCGATCGCGCAGCGCGCGAACCGATTGCCCTTCACGCGCTGCCCTAGCTGCGCCATCGCCACGGCCGGGCGCGTTGCGTCCATACCTTTAAGGACTGGCGAGAAATAACGGGCGATATTGGTGCGAATGCTTTCTGGACTCTCCTCTCCGTAGGCCAGACCGCCGATCGTGGTCGCCTCGCCCAGGCCGACAATGCCGTCGGCGCATCGGATCCGGACGAAAACAAGGGTCTGAGCATGCATCGTCGTGACCGACAGACGGTGCGGGCGGATCGTCGGAACATCAACCAGCAGCGTTTCCACACTATCGATCGTCGCGTTCTGATAGGTTGGACTTGTTATCATGCATTCCTCCGGCTGTGTCCCCATGATAGGAACGCGCATGCACGCTGTCCAACACCCGTTTTGACTACTTTCATACCCTGGAGGTATGTATGGATTTGCGGCAACTTCGTTACTTCGTCACGATCGCGGAGGAAATGAACATTACGCGCGCGGCGGACAAGCTGAACATGACGCAGCCACCGCTCAGTCGTCAATTGCAGCAGATCGAGGCCGACGTCGGCCTGCCGCTATTCGAGCGCGGCGCCCGTCCTTTACGGCTGACGGAAGCGGGCCGGATCTTCTACACCCGGGCGAAGCGGCTGATCGGCGAAGCGGCCGAGCTCGCGCCGCTGACCCGTCAGCTCGCGCAACTCGGCGAGCGCATTGTGATAGGTTTCGTGCCGTCGACGATGTATGCGAGTCTGCCGCCGGTCATCCGCGCGTTTCGCGAGACGCAGGCGCGCGTCGAGCTGACCTTCCTGGAAATGTTCACACTGGCGCAGTTGAGCGCCTTGAAGGCGGGTCATATCGACGTTGGCTTCGGTCGCGTGCGGTTCGACGACCCCCAACTGACCCGTGAAGTTCTGCTGGAGGAGAGAATGATCGTCGCATTGCCGACGGGCCACGCGCTCGCAGACAACCTTCAATTTACGGACCTCGCGGGCGAAACCGTGATTGTCTATCCGAGCCAGCCGCGACCGAGCTATGCCGATCAACAGTTGTCCGCATTCCAGGACCGGGGGATCGTGCCCGCGACGGTCCTGGAAGTACGAGAATTGCAGACCGCATTGGGACTGATAGCGGCCGGTGTGGGCATCTCACTCGTGCCGCAGAGCGTGGCCGAGGTGGCGGTGCCGGGCGTGACGTACCGGGCGCTTCCGGCGCCGGACGCGACGTCCCCGATTATCATGAGCCGTCGTCTCCATGACAGCCGTTCCGCACTGGACAACTTCTGCCGTGTGGCGCGTGAAGTCTTCGCGCAGCGCTGGAAAACTTGATCCATGTCAACTGCATCGCATTCCGCAGCCCTAGGGAAAACCCGCTTTTTTGACACGACAGTCACGGCTAGCGCAGCAGGATGACCTCGCGATGACATCGACGAATGAAAAAACCGCGTTCAACGTGCGTTGTCGCACATTGCTTTCTATTTATTTTTCATTTGCATATCTCGCCGATCCCAGAACGACAAAAAAATACCGATAAATTAAACATTTAAAGCTGAACAGCAGACAGTCAAGTCCACCCCATAGCCGCCTTGGGGAGCCCCGATCCCTGAGTGAAACGGCGCCAAAGCACGTCGATTGCGTACCAATCGTGTATGGAACGCGCCTCCGGCCCATACCAATTAAAAAAACATTATTGACGAACGCACGGCATCCGCGAACAATACGATCCGCAGCACTTATTGCGACAATGTATTATCCTTGCTGAAGGATCATGCATGGTCCAACTTCAATGCACAAACTTGGAAGAAACATGGCAACCGGTATCGTAAAATGGTTCAACGACGCTAAAGGCTTCGGCTTCATCACGCCGGACGACGGTGGTGAGGACCTGTTCGCGCACTTTTCCGAAGTTCGGGCGGACGGCTTCAAGTCCCTCCAGGAAAACCAGAAGGTCAGCTTCGAAGTGAAGCAGGGCCCGAAGGGCAAGCAAGCGTCCAACATCCAGGCGCTCTAAACCTGGCATAGCCGGTTCTTCGCCCACTGTTACGACGGTGGGCGAGAACCTGGGCAGTAGTGACCTCAGCTGCATGCCATTTCTGGCGCTGCACGCCGTTTTTCTCAGGTCCTCGGTGACGATCGCTGACATCTCTGATCGCAGCATAGTCTCGCTGAGCGTCCGATGCATTTATGCCCCCTCGCTTGTCGGCTCGTCGATCCAGCGCCATGACGTCGAGCGCGCCTTGTCGGCTTCCACCGCCACGATGTTGGCCGCTTTGCGTTCACGCTGAATGATCCGATCCGCGACACGAATAGCCAGACCGGCGGGTTTCCACGCGAGCGCCTCTATCAACGGATGATCGTCGATCATTCTTTGCACATCCTGTGAGCGGAAAGACCGCTTTTTTCTGATGAATGCCACCGCATCGTCCTGCACACGCTGCGGGATCTCGAGACCCTGCACTTTCATCCGCTTGTCCTTTTGAGCCCGGCCGCTGCTACGTCGCAAAGGGCCGTGACGATTTAGCGGCCCGTCGCAGGATTTCTTTAGGGCTATTTGCAAGTGCATTGCGAGGCGCAGCACCAGCGCGGCAAAACTGGCACACTATCGCCCTCTCGTCTCCGATGCCTGCCGCCCGCAGCGCCGGTTCAGCATTACAGGAATACGCCATGAGCACGCCCGTTACACCAACGGCCCCGCCAACGCCGCCGGCGCCATTCACTGGTGGCAAGTTGGTGCTGGCTACGATCGCCGTCGCGCTGGCCACATTCATGAACGTGCTCGACTCGTCGATCGCCAATGTGGCCATACCCACCATCTCCGGCAATCTGGGTGTGTCGGTCGACGAAGGCACCTGGGTGGTCACCGTGTTCGCGGCCGCCAACGCCGTATCCATTCCGTTGACCGGGTGGCTTACGCAACGCCTCGGGCAGATCAAACTATTCGTCGGCGCCATCATCCTGTTCGTGTTGTCGTCCTGGCTGTGCGGACTGGCCCCGACTTTGCCCGTGTTGCTGGCCGCGCGCGTGCTGCAAGGCGCGGTTGCGGGACCACTGATCCCGATGTCGCAGGCTATCCTGCTCGGCTCTTATCCGAAGGAGAAAGCCTCGATGGCGCTCTCGCTTTGGGGAATGACGGCGGTCGTCGGCCCGATTGCAGGGCCGGCATTGGGCGGATGGATCACCGATAGTTATAGCTGGTCGTGGATCTTCTACATCAACATTCCCGTCGGGATTTTCTCCGCGGGCGTCACGTGGTTCCTTTACCGCAAGCGCGAAACGGTGACACGCAAGGTCCGCATCGATACGGTCGGGCTGGGCTTGCTGATTGTCTGGGTCGCGTCGTTGCAAGTGATGCTCGACAAGGGGCGCGATCTGGATTGGTTTTCGTCGCCTCTGATTGTCTGGCTCGGCATCATCGCGCTGGTGGCATTTGCGTTCTTTGTCGTATGGGAACTGACGGAGCCGAACCCGATCGTCGATCTCAGGCTGTTTGCCGGGCGAAATTTCTTCGGTGGAACCCTGGCGATTGCGATCGCCTATGGCGTGTTCTTCGGCAATCTGGTGTTGCTGCCGCAGTGGATGCAGCAGTATCTGAACTACCGATCTGTCGATGCCGGCCTGGTGACCGCGCC
Organism: uncultured Robbsia sp.; assembly: GCA_963922375.1. Taxonomy (GTDB): domain Bacteria; phylum Pseudomonadota; class Gammaproteobacteria; order Burkholderiales; family Burkholderiaceae; genus Robbsia. The sequence goes on along the minus strand of CAWUJR010000332.1, from coordinate 654 downwards.
GCTCGGCATCTTCGCAGTCATCCTGTCCCCGATCATTGGAAAATTCCTGCCACGGACCGACGCGCGTATTGTGGCGACGGTCGCGTTCCTCGGCTTCGCCGGGGTCTTTTTTATGCGGTCGAATTACGTGCTTGAAATAGACACATGGCATCTGGTGCTGCCAACGCTGCTGCAAGGCATACCGATGGCACTGTTCTTCGTGCCGTTGACGTCGATCATCTTGTCCGGCTTGCCGCCGTCACGTATTCCGGCAGCGGCCGGGTTGTCAAACTTTGCGCGGGTGTTTTGCGGCGCGGTAGGCACGTCGCTCGCCGGTAATGCATGGACCGATCGTATCGCGCTGCACCATGAACGGCTAACCGAGCAGGCGAATAGCTACAATCCGTCGTTTGCGCAGTCGCTGCAGCAGTCACAGACCGTGCTGCACATCAATCCGGCACAGGCGCGTGGTCTATTCGACTTCAATCTGAGCGCACAAGCAGCGATGATGGGCTTGAACGATATTTTCTATGCGTCCGCCTTCATTTTCATCCTGATCATCCCCCTGATCTGGATTACCCGCCGCGCGAAACGCGCCGGTGCCGACGGGGGAGCGGCCGCCGCCGGCGCACATTGATGTCGTGATGTAAATAAGGCCGCCCTTCCCGGGCGGCC
>CAWUJR010000331.1:0-4822 GCA_963922375.1 uncultured Robbsia sp. | reverse complement strand
CTCGCCATCCACCAAGCGGCGTCTTGGGACGCGTACTGCCCGTCAAGCGACGGATCGACGACGCCTGCCTCCGCGGACCGTTGCAGCTCAGTGCGAAACGAGAACGCACGCAGCGATCCCGCCGAAGTGGCGGACGATCGTGCGGCGCCGGGCAGTGCCGTGTCGTCATGCGTCGGCGATAGCGCGACGGCGGTGCCCATCGCCAGCGACAACGCGCCGGCAACACGTTCGACCGAATACGGTTGCATGAGCGCCGCTCGCGCATCGCCCACAAGCGCATCGGGCAACGTACCGGACGTACGCCCTGCAATCACACGCTGCACGACGATGCCTCCGGTTCCCGCGTCGACCGCCAGGTCGACGATCCACGCGGAGAAATCCGACGTGCCCGGTTCGTTAACTTCGCGATCGAAAGCAAAACCGCGTCCATACACGATCTCGGAACGGTCACGACGAGCATCGCGTGGCGACGGTCGCGTGCGCCATACCGCGCGCTCGGACAACGCGTGGATCAATGTCGATGCGGCGCTCGCCCCCTCCCGCGCCAGCCGTGCGAGCCGAAACGCCAGCGGATCTTCGCGACGTTCATACGCCAATTCGTCAATGAACGATTCGCGTGCAAACGTGTAGGCGGCTGCAGGCAGCGGCAACGATTGCGCGGCAACCGTGCGGATATCGATCGCTCCGGTGTTGCTTGCATCGACTGCATCTGCAAGATCAAGCCGATAAGGAAAATGCGCGTCGACGACCGCCTCGGCCTCGGCATCGCGTGGGTTAGCCGGCGCGTTGCGGTCCATCGCGTCGGCGTCATCGCTTTCTCGATTGCGCGACCCGTACTCCTCCTGCGGGCCGATATGCGACCGGTATCGCCAGGCGTGCAGTTCGCCGCCGTCATTCACCGCCGCAGTGACATCGAGGTAAATGGCACCATGGTCGCTAACGGTGAGGGGGGCAGCACCGGTATCGTCGTCTGATGCCACGCGCGGCGCTCTTCCGACATCGGTCGCACCGTGCGCAATCGGCATATCGGTTTCGGGCCACACATAGCGAGCGCGATGCATCAACTGTCCTGCATACCCAATGCCTGCGGGGCCAGCACGGCCGACATGATCAGTGGCACCATCGGCGTCACCATCCGTGAGACCCTCAATGACGGCGCCATCAGTGGTGGAATCAGTAGCACCATCGGTCACATCATCAGCGCCATCGACAGGGCACTTCCCGTTGCGCTCGGCAGGACTCATCGGTCACCGTTTCAAGTAGCGCACTGCACGGTATACCGCGCGCAGAATTTCGACATGCGTTCCGCAGCGGCACAAATTGAAACGCAACGCCTCGCGAATGGCTGCATCGTCCGGATCCGGGTTGCGATCGAGCAGCACTTTGGTGCTGATGATCATGCCGTTGAGACAATAACCGCACTGAGCTGCCTGCTCATCGATGAATGCCTGTTGAATCGGATGCGGCGCTGCCCGTGTGCCAAGTCCTTCGAGTGTCGTCGTCACGCGCCCTACAGCTGCGGCGACCGGCACCACACACGATCGCGCCGCGCCGCCATCCAGTAGCACCGAACAGGCACCACACTGCCCCAAACCGCATCCATACTTCGGCCCGTTCAGATCAAAGTCGTTTCGCAGTACATAGAGCAATGGCGTGTCAGATGTAGCGGGTGTAGTACGGACAACGCCATTCACATTCAGCGAAAGCGTCGGCAGCGAGTGCTCCGTCATGTCTGTTGTCTATCAAGCCGCAGTCTTCGGCGTTTTCAGCGGTACGCCGAAAACGTCATAACCGAAGACCCAGGCAGGATCTTCGTTATAGCGCAACCAGGTGTTGTTGTGCGACACGCGTTGTACCTCGGACGCACGTTCCGCACGATTGGCTTCGTACAACGCAAACGCGCTACCGTGATCGTCGATCCCGGTTTGCTGAAAACACCGTACCAGCATGGCCGCGTCTTCGATTGCCATTGCTGCGCCTTGCGCCATGTGCGGCTTCATCGGATGGCAGGCGTCACCCAGCAGAACGATGCGGCCGCGACTCCATAACGGCAGCGGATCGCGCTCGAGAATCGGCCATTTCGTCACTTCCGGCGTGGCATCGATCAGTTTTTGCACCGATGGGTGATACCCGGCAAACGCCTCGCGCATTTCCTCGCGACTACTCGGCGCGACGGATTCGCCTTCGGGCCAATGCGCTTGCGGCACACCTGTCACGTAATAAATCTCGTCGCGACGGCGGGTAACGTAATACACCATCATGTGCCGGTCCTCGGACCACCATTTCACGCAGAGATCGAACGGATCGTCGCCAAGCAGCGCGGCAGGAAACACCGCGCGATGCGCGACCAGCCCGGTGTAACGCGGCGGCTCGACGCCGAGCAGATTTTCACGCAATCTCGAATTCACCCCGTCGGCACCGATGGCGATATCGGCGGTTTCGATCGTTCCATCGGCAAAGGTCAACCGTACCTCATTGCCGGTATCTTCGATCTCGCTCAGGCATTTATCGAATGCGACGGTTTGCGGTTCAAGTGCAGCGGTCAGCAACGCATGGAAATCGCCGCGATGGACGGTCAGATAGCTCGCGCCGTATTCCTTCACCGCGAAGTCGCCCAGTGGAATCTGCGAAATTGCCTCCCCGCTCTTCCAGTCGCGGCTATACCAGAAATCCGGATGCGAACCCATCGTGTTCATCGCATCTTCGCAGCCGATGCGCCGCAATATCTTCATCACATTCGGTCCGACGTGAATGCCGGCGCCCAGACGAGAAAACGCCGGCGCCTGCTCGTACACTCGCACCGAATGTCCGGCCCGTTGAAACAGCGCAGCCGCCGCAGCGCCGCCCAAGCCCGCGCCGATGATCGCAATACGAGGTTTGCTCACTATCCGAATCTCCGCATCCGGCGCCCGCCGTGCCACGTTTCATTCGCCTCCGCATCGCCGGGCAATTGAAGAAAGTGAAATCGAGTGTACACATTGCTTTTTTTTGAGTAAAGACAATCCGCCGAAGAATCGTCAGCCTCGAGTCGCCAACAAATTACGGTCAGATGCCAGCCAACGCATCGACGGATCGGCGATCCGCGGAGTGACGATGTCACCTTTATTCAAGATCCCTGAAAAGGTGCATCGACGCTTTCGGATGCGCCTGCCACCGTTCTCATGCCGCACACGCATCGTCCCCTTCTTATTTTTGGCGTCCTTGTTCTATTTCGATGTGTACACTAGACTTTGTCGATCTCTGCCGTCGTGACGGCAGCCTGCCTATCTAGTCTCGTATCAGGAGCCCTGATGCCTATTAGCGACTACGACATGATCTCTGCCTGGAAACAGGTGTTGAGTCTCTCGAAATTGGAAGCGGGACAGACGGTCACGGTGTTGACAGGTGCGGCCACGCACCCGCAGACGCTGCAGACGGCGCTGATAGCGACACAGTCGATGGGAGCGATCGTGAACCGACTCGACCTACTGCCTGTAAATGGCGAAAAGGCACTGAGCCGCGACGCGCTGGCCTATCTGGGTACCACACCGCTGACCGGCAACCACGCGGCCATTGCCGCGTTGAAGGAAAGCGATCTGGTACTGGATTTGATGACCTTGCTGTTTTCCGCTGAACAGCACGACATTTTGAAGACCGGCACAAAAATCCTATTGGCCGTCGAGCCGCCCGAAGTACTGGCGCGCATGGTGCCCACCGAGGCCGATCGCACCCGCGTGAAAGCCGCCGCCAAGCGGATCGAAGCGGCGCGCGAAATGACCGTTCGATCCGAAGCCGGTACCGATCTGCGCTGCCCGCTGGGGCAGTTTCCGGTCATCTGCGAATACGGTTTTGTCGATGAGCCGGGCCGTTGGGATCACTGGCCGAGCGGTTTCGTGCTGACGTTCCCGAATGATGGTTTCGCGCACGGCAAAATTGTCATCGATCGCGGCGATATTCTGCTTCCGCAAAAGAAATACCTGACCGAGCCGATCGAATTGACCGTCGAAAACGGCTATGCCACCCGCATCGAAGGCGGTGTGGAAGCCGCGTTGCTGCGCGATTACATGGCGTCGTTCGGCGATCCGGAAGGCTATGCGATTTCGCATATCGGCTGGGGCTTGCAGCCACGCGCGCGCTGGTCGACGCTCGGACTGTACGATCGGGAAGCCACCATCGGCATGGATGCGCGTGCGTTCGAAGGCAATTTCCTGTTCTCACTCGGACCCAATAACGAAGGCGGCGGCGAACGCTCGACCACCTGCCATATCGATATACCGCTGCGCCATTGCGACGTGATGCTCGATGGCGAGCCGGTAGTCAAGAACGGCACGGTGATGGATCGCTGAGCGGTGGCAAGCGATCCGTTGTCCGGACCATCCCAGATGTCGCACATTTCGCGGCGCGAATGGTTGGCACGTGATGGCTGCCTGACGGTCAGCCGCCCTCCTGCGACCCCGGTTCGTCCCGCACCGGGGCAACCGGGCAGCGGCTCGACCTACGTTCCCGACACCGAAGAAATCTTCGTCGCGGTGCTCGACGACGATCGCATCGTCGCATTCAACGGTCATGTGGATCTTGGCACCGGCATCCGCACGTCGCTTGCACAGATCGTCGCAGAAGAGCTCGATGTACCAGCCGCGCGCGTGGAAATGGTCTTAGGGCATGCGTCCATCGTGCCGAACCAGGGACCGACGATCGCCAGCGCGACCATTCAACTCTCTGCGGTGCCATTACGCTGCGCCGCCGCGCAGGCACGGCACGCACTCATGGATCTGGCGGCCGAGCACTTTGGCATCTGCCGCGATGCGCTGCAATGCGCCGATGGGCTCGTCGGTCCACTCGC
>CAWUJR010000330.1:0-4825 GCA_963922375.1 uncultured Robbsia sp. | reverse complement strand
CCCCGAGCGCATCCGTGAGCCGCCACCGGATGCGATGCGCATCGGGCGACGGGCGATTTGGCACGAATGCTGCGAGTCGACGACGCAATCGCATCGTATCTCAGCGCCGTATCCAAGCGCCATATCCAAGCGCCGCGCCGCATCGCCCTGAGCAGCATGAAGCCATCCGCGACGGCCGGCGCGTCGGCCCCTTCTACTATCGCGAACACCGGAGTCCGCATGTCGAAAAAATTGTCAGGACAAGTAGCTCTTGTGACGGGTGCCAGTTCGGGCATCGGTACCGGCGTTGCCGAAGCGCTTGCGCTTGCCGGCGCGGCCGTGGCGATAAACTATCACTCGAACGGTAAGAGTGCCGAGGCACTCGCCGACAAGATCACGCAGGCCGGCGGACGCGCGGTCGCGTTGCAAGCCGACGTCAGCCAGCCGGACGACGTCAATCGGCTGTTCGCCGACACCCGTGACGCGCTCGGCGACATCGATATCGTCGTCGCAAATTCAGGCATTCAGAAAGACGCGCCCACCGTCGAGATGACCATCGAAGATTGGCGGGCGGTCATCGACACGAATTTGACCGGTCAGTTTCTGACCGCGCAAGCCGCCATCCGCGCGTTTCTGAAACGCGGACCGCGTCCGGACGTCTCGAAGGCACTCGGGAAGATCATCTGCATGAGTTCGGTACACGAAGTCATCCCCTGGGCAGGCCATGCGAATTATGCGGCCAGCAAAGGCGGTATCGCGTTGATGATGCGCACGCTCGCGCAAGAGGTCGCGCCGCATCGCATCCGCATCAACGCGATCGCCCCGGGTGCGATCCGCACGCCGATCAATGAAGAGGGCTGGTCGACACCCGAGGCGCTTGAAAAAATGTTGAAGCTGATTCCCTACAAGCGCATTGGCGAGCCGGAGGACATCGGCAACGCCGCTGTATGGCTGGCCTCGGACGACAGCGACTATGTCGTGGGCACGACGTTGTTCGTCGACGGCGGCATGACGCTGTATCCTGGATTCGAAAACAATGGCTGAAACGACCGGCATCGAATCCACCCCATCCAACGCATCCAACGCATCCAACGCATCCAACGCATCCAACGATTCTGACGCATCGGCCTGCACGAATGCGTGCGGCGCGACCGGCTCGCCGTTCGCGTCGATCGGCGAACATGGCATCGTCGGCAATATGCGCACCGTGGCGCTGGTCGGCAAATCCGCCCAAGTCGATTATTTGTGTTTCCCAAGCTTCGATTCGCCAACGGTCTTCGCCGCGCTGCTCGATCCGGAGCGCGGCGGCGCATTTACCATAACCCCGGCATTGCAGGATTGCCGAGTCCGGCAGATTTACGTGCCGGATACGAATGTCCTGCTCACCCGCTTCATGTCGGAAGAGGGCGTGGTCGAGATCACCGACTTCATGCCGATCACCAGTCCCGCCGAAAACGATATCAATCGTCTGGTGCGCATTGTCACCACCATACGGGGGAAAATCGCATTCTCGCTGCGTTGTGCGCCGCGTTTCGACTATGCGCGTGCACCGCATGCCGTGCGTGAAACGATCAATGGCGGCGTTATCTTCACGCCCGCCACCGACGCGCAGCCGGCCATGCGCCTGTCGGGATCCGTGCCCCTGAGCATAGAGGGCACCGATGCGCTCGCCGAGTTCGTGCTCGACGAAAAAACATCGGTGACCTTTGTGTTCGGCGCGCTGGATGACCATGCCGATGCCGACACCACACCGGCGGATGTGCTGGACCACGGGCCTGCGCTGCACGGCACGATCGGCCACTGGCGGACATGGAGCGAGCGCTCGACATATCGCGGACGATACCGGGAAATGGTCAACCGCTCGGCGCTGCTGTTGAAACTGCTCAGTTCGCGCGAACACGGCGCGATCATCGCGGCGGGCACCTTCGGCCTGCCGGAGACGACCGACGGCGAACGACGCTGGGATTATCGCTATGTATGGATCCGGGATGCCGCCTTCTCGGTGTACGCGCTGTTGCGCCTCGGCCATGTCGAGGAAGCCGATGCATTCGTCAATTGGATGGGCCGGCGCACGCAGGATGCCGCATTCGATGGGCAACTGAAGGTGGTCTACTCGATCGATGGCAACTGCCCTGCCGACGAAACCGCGTTACCGACGCTGGCCGATGGTCATGCGCGGCAGCCGCCGGTCGTCGGCAATGCGGCGGCGGAGCAGTTGCAGTTCGACATCTACGGCGCACTGATGGACGCCGTGTATCTGAACAACAAATATGGCACCGCAACCTCGTATGAAGGCTGGAACAACATTACGAAAATGGTCGAATTCGTGGCCGCACACTGGCGTGAACCGGATGCGGGCATTTGGGAATTCCGGGATCAGCAACGGGAACTGCTGCATTCGAGGCTGATGTGCTGGGTCACGGTGGATCGGGCGTTGCGCCTTGCGAGCAAGCGCTCGCTTCCGGCCCCGCAGGCACGCTGGTCGCAGGTCCGCAGCGATATCTATAACGACATCTTCGACAATTTCTGGAACGAGGACTTGCAGGCTTTCGTCCAATCCAAAGGCAGCGATCGTCTGGATGCGGCAGCGCTGATGATGCCACTGGTGAAATTCATCGCCCCAAAAGATCCGCGCTGGTTATCGACACTCGAAGCCATTGGCCAGAAACTGGTGGCCGATCCGCTCGTCTACCGCTATCCCGCCGATGGTGGTGACGGCCTCGACGGCAGTGAAGGCAGCTTCACCGCCTGCAGCTTCTGGTACGCGGAGGCGCTGGCTCGCGCCGGCAAAGTGGCCGAGGGACGGTTGTTGTTCGAGAAAACGCTCAGCTACGCGAATCATCTCGGATTGTATTCGGAAGAGATCTCTGCGGCGGGCGATCCGTTAGGGAATTTCCCGCAGTGCCTGCCGCATCTGGCACTGATCAGCGCCGCCTATCAACTGGATAGGAGTCTGAATCGTGAGAATACGCCTTGGCATGCGTAGTGCCGTTGAGCCAGTCGCGCGGCACGAGGAAGGTCGAATAGAGCGCGGCTTCCGGCGTACCGGGTTCAGGTTCCCAGTCGTAGCGCCAGGTGGGCAACGGCGGCAGCGACATCAGGATCGATTCGGTCCTGCCGCCGCCTTTTAAACCGAACAGCGTACCGCGGTCTTGCACCAGATTGAATTCGACATACCGGCCGCGGCGGTAGGACTGAAACTCGCGCTCGCGTTCACCATAAGCGAGCGAGCGTCTGCGCGAAATGATCGGCAGATAAGCCTTCAAGAAGCCATCACCCACGGCGCGCGTCATCGCAAACGTTTTTGCGAAACCGAGTTCTGCAAAGTCGTCATAGAAGATGCCGCCGACACCGCGCGGCTCGTCTCGATGCGCCAGATGGAAATAGGCATCGCACCAGAGCTTGAACGCTGGATAGAGTTCGCTGCCAAAGGGGGCCAGTGCCCGCGCACAGGTCTGGTGAAAATGTCGGACGTCCTCTTCAAAACCATAAAACGGCGTCAAGTCCATGCCGCCGCCGAACCAAAATATCGGTGCTTCGTCATGCCCGGGGCGCGGCGACACGATGAACGCCCGTACATTCATGTGCGTGGTCGGACAATACGGATTACGCGGATGCAATACCAGCGATACGCCCAGTGCTTCATACGGGCGACCGACCAAGTTGCTTCGGCCAGCGGTCGCGGAAGCTGGCAAAGCGGCCCCTCGCACATGCGAAAAATTGCAGCCGCCGCGCTCGAAGAATGCGCCGTCCTCGATGACGCGCGTGATCCCGTCGCCCTGCAACAGGGAGGACGCCGGCTTTTGCCAGACGTCGCGACGAAACGGGGCACCGTCGAATGCTTCCAGCACGGCGACGATATTGCTCTGGAGGCCGAGGAGATAGGTTCTCACCGCGGCGACATCGATTGCGGTGTGTACTGCGTCCATGGGGTCGGCGTCGACGGGCGAGCCGACCAGCGATGCCGCAATCGGAAGCTCGATCGGCGCAGGCGGTGTCGGGCAGATCGTCGGTGGGACGGAGGGGGCGGCATTCATGGTCTACGGGCGCCATTGCGCGTGGAAGGCATGGCATCAGTCTAAAGACCGCTTGCCCCGCACTCGTTGACGCAGATCAAGCAATGCTTGCCTCAGTCGAACGCGTCGTCGAACAACTGATGTTTGATCGCGTAGCGGATCAATGCAGCGTCATTGTTCATCTGCATCTTTTCAAGGATGCGTGCCTTATACGTGCTGATCGTCTTCGGACTGACACACAACGCTGCAGCAATCTCCGAGATCGCCTCGCCGGCGACGATGCGTCGATACACGTCCAGCTCGCGGTCGGATAACGACTCCTGCCGCGCCCCTTCCTCTCCCGCTGGACGCGTCAACGCCTGTGCCAAATTTTCCGCCATCGACAAACTGACGTAGACGTGTCCTCCGGCAACGCGCTGCACCGCATTGACCAGTTCCGCAGAAGCGCTTTCCTTCGTCAGATAGCCGGATGCGCCGGCTTTGAAGGCCCGCACCGCGTACTGACGTTCCGCGTGCATCGTCAGCACCATCACCTTCAACGCCGGACGCATCGCCCGGATATCGCGGATCAGATCGAGCCCATTGCCGCCTGGCATCGATAGATCGAGCAACAGCACATCGGCATGTTCGCGTTGCACCAACGCGAGGACTTCCGCGGCGTCGGCGGCTTCGCCCACCACCTCGAAGCCGCTGGCCTTGCGCAGGATATGGTGGAGGCCATCGCGCACCAGCGCGTGATCGTCGGCAATCAAGATCCGCGTCATCGCGGCGCTCCGCTCGCACGGGCAATGGTCTCGAGCGGCATGGTCACGGTCACGACGAAACCGCCG
>CAWUJR010000329.1:0-4829 GCA_963922375.1 uncultured Robbsia sp. | reverse complement strand
CCACGGCCGCCGCGATCACGATCGGTGCGCCCCATACTTTCAATTTACCCATGATCTATCGGCCTCCTTATACCTGGACCATCGGGCCTGGGTTTTTCAAATATTTCGCGATGATGTTCGAGGCCGACCAATACGCCAGTCCGCACACCAAGCCCGTGGGGTTGTAGCCGATGCCATGCGCGAAGGTATTGGCCCCCAGCACGAACACATTCGATACATCCCAGCTCTGTAGATATTTATTGACCGCACTCGTCTTCGGATCTGCACCCATCGACGTCCCGCCGTTCACGTGGGTGCTTTGATATTCGCGGGTATCCCAGTGGGCGCCCGGCTTCAGGATCCGACCCGACATGCTGGTCGGCTTCATCGCTCGACCGATCTCCATCATCTTGTCGGTCACGTATTCGGATGCCTTCAGGTCGTTTTCCTGCCAATCGAGCGTGATGCGCAACAGCGGCTCGCCGTATGCATCCTTGAACGTCGGATCCAGATCGGCGAAACATTGGCGATAGGCCATATTGCTGCATTGCGCTTCGATCCGACCCGCATGCAGGAAGTTATCGACGGCCGCCTGCTTCCATTCGGTGCCCCACTTCGGTGTGCCTTTCGGCAGCGGTATGCCACGCACCGGCCCATTGCCCGTCTGACGGCCCCAGATGATGCCGCCGCCGATGAAACCCAGACCCGTATGATCGAAGTTATCGGCATTGAATTCTTCGATGGCTTGACCCGCGCCGCCGGCACCCATGAACTGGTTGATATAGACGTCCTTCTTCCAGAACATATTGACGCTGCTGAGCACCTGATAGCACAGATTCCGTCCGATCACGCCTTCGTTCTTGTCCACGTCGTAAGGCTTGCCGATCTTCGACGACAGCATCAGCCGGATGTTGTGCAGATGGAACGCCGCCAGCACCACCATATCGGCGGGCTGTTCCACTTCGTTGCCATCGGCATCGACGTAGGTCACGCCGGTCGCTTGCTTGCCGTCTGCTGCCAGATTGACGCGCAGCACCTGCGAATTCACGCGTAATTCGAAATTGGGCTTACGGAACAGCGCCGGAATGATCGTCGTCTGCGGCGATGCCTTCGAATAGTTCAGGCAGCCGTAATCGCTGCAGAAACCGCAGAAGTTGCACGGGCCCAACTGGCAGCCGTATTCGTTCTTGTACGCGCCCGTCGCATTGCCCGATGGCAACGAGAACGGTTTATAGCCGAGCCCCTTTGCCGCTTCCGCGAACAGGCGGCCGGTGGGGTGATCGGTCATCGGCGGCAGCGGAAACTCGCGCGAACGATAACCCTCGAACGGATTACCGCCTTCGACCGCCTTGCCTTGGATATTGCCCGCCTTGCCGGCGGTACCGCATACGTATTCGAAGCGGTTGAAATGCGGCTCGAGCTCTTCATAGCTCACGCCCCAATCCTGCAGATTCATGTCGGCCGGGATCACCTTCGCGCCATAGCGTTCCTTCACGTGGCTGTACAGACGCAATTCGTCCGGGGCCACGCGCGATTGGACGCCGGACCAGTGCGTGCCGGCACCCCCGACGCCTTCGCCCGGCTTGAACGAGCCGATTTGGCGATACGGCAACGCGACATCGTCCTTCGTGTGCCGATTGGTCACGGTGGTCTTGGACAGATTCTGCAGCAACGCGTTGCGGGCCGAATATTTGACTTCGTCGACGATCTGCGGATAGGCGAAATCAGGCACTGTGTCGCGGCCGTCGCCGCGTTCCAATGCCAGCACTTCCAGGCCGGCATTGGCCAATTCGATCGCCATGATCGCGCCGGTCCAACCAAAGCCGACGATCACCGCATCGACTTTCTGTTTCTTGATATTTGCCATTGTCTGACCTTCTTCCCTTAACCTTTTTTGCCGTACAGGCTGACCGGACCATACGGATAGGGTTTCGATTCACTGACCCATTCGAGGTAATCTGCACGCACCCCTGGATAGCCGATCATCTTCCACGCCGCCATGTTCTTGTTGCCGCCGTACGACGGGTCGCAGAAATAGCCTTCCATCACGTTTTTCAGCAGGAAACCGTTGAAGAACGTCTTCAGTTTGAAGTCGTCCTTGATCTTGCCGGCTTCCATCTGTTTCAGGAAATCTGTTTGCTGTGGAACGTCCAATTCGGCAAATTTCTTACCATTGAACTGCTTCACGCAATATGCATTGATTGCACGGATGCCGAGCCGGTACTGCTCTTTCGGGGTCAGCTTCGATTGATAGCCGAATTCCGGCTTACCTTGCGGAAACGGGCCTTGCAGATACCAACGGGAACCGTCGCCATAAGGCGTCAGCATCTGCCGATCGATGTACTCGGGCACGCCGCATTCGACAGCACCGGGACCCACATGATCCTTCGGGATCAAGCGGTCGCACGCTGCATTGACAAAGGCCCATTCATCAGGGGTGAAGTACTTCGGCTGGTAATTGTCGCTAGCCGGCTCATTCGGTACCGACGGGACACTCTTCGCGAGATCGCCGGTCGGCGGGATCAATGCAGCATGTCCTGTTGCAACTGCTGCCAATGGGGTGATGGCGATCGTCTTTCGCAAAAATGAACGACGACTATTGTATTTTGGGGAGTCCATATTATTTTTCCACTCGCCCGGATAAGGGAGGGTCCGGGCAAAAAAATCGTAAAAACAATCGCTTAGTAAGCGCTCAGGGTCCGCGATGCGCCGTTCAACTGAAACACCGAAACCGCTTCGCGCAATTTGCTCGCCTGGTCTTCGAGCGACTGTGCTGCGGCGGCCGCTTCCTCGACCAAAGCCGCATTCTGTTGCGTGGCCTGGTCCATCTGCGTGACCGCCAATGCGACCTGATCGATCCCGCTGCTCTGCTCCTGCGATGCTGCAGAGATTTCGCCCATGATGTCGGTGACGCGGCGAATCGCGCCGCTGATATCGGTCATCGTGCGACCGGCCTCGTCGACCAGGGTCGTGCCCGATTCGACGCTGTGAACGGAGGCGTCGATCAGGTCCTTGATCTCCTTGGCCGCGACCGATGAGCGATGTGCGAGACTTCTCACTTCGCCCGCCACCACCGCGAATCCACGTCCTTCCTCGCCAGCGCGCGCCGCTTCCACCGCCGCATTCAACGCCAAGATATTGGTCTGGAACGCGATCCCTTCGATGATCGAGATGATGTCGGCAATTTTCTTCGAGCTTTGATTGATTTCACTCATCGTGCTTACCACCTGCGTCATCACCGTACCGCCCTTGCTGGCGATATCGGACGCGGAAGAGGCCAACGCACTGGCCTGTCGCGCATTGTCCGCATTCTGCTTCACGGTGCTGGTCAGTTGATCCATGCTCGCCGCCGTTTCCTGCAGCGCGGACGCCTGCTCTTCCGTGCGAGACGACAGATCCGCATTGCCCGCCGCGATCTGCTGCGTCGCCGATGCGATCGAATCGCTGCCCGCGCGCACCGTTTGCACGGTGTTGACCAGGCTGGCTTGCATTTTCGCCAGGCCCGTCATCAACTGGCCCATTTCATCGTCCGACGTCGCTACCACGTTGCCGCGCAGATTGCCCTCCGCGATGGCATCGAAATGGTCCAGCGCCTTGGCCAACGGCACACCGATCGCGCGCTTCAACGAAAACCAGGAATAGCCGGCAGTTGCCAGACCGACGAGGACCGCGATGATGCACGCTGTCTGAAGCGTGTGATAGGTATCGGACGCAGCGCCATACCCGTCATCCGTTGCCTTGGACTGGAATTGCAATAAGGTCTCTTCGGCGGTTCCCATAGCAGCAAAGGCCCCGGCCAATTTTTCCGCGATTTCTTTGGCTTTCGCTTCGTCATTGGCTTTCACCGCGGCATAGCCTTCATCGACCGCTTGCTGATGCAGTCTGATCTTCGCCAACGCATCGTCGGCCAAGGCTTTCTCGCCCGGCAAATGGGGCAACGCATCGTATCGCGCCCAATACGCATCCGCCTTCGCGCGGAACGCAAGGCCCTTGGTGATGGCCGCATCCGCTGCCGGGGTGCCGATGGTCATGACTGCGCGATCCAGATTCAATCGTTCGCGCGCGGCGTAAATCTCGGCGTTGTTGACCGCCAGCATCGCCGGCATCCGCTCCGCCTGCGCGTCATGATAGGACGCGTTCGACGAATGCAAGCCGAACATTCCCAAGCTGCTGATAGCAATCAGAATGACCGCCAATATGCCCATCGCAATGCCAACTCTGGCCTTGATCGTCACGTTGCTGCGTTTCATCTTGTTCCCTGGATGCGGTTTCAAATATGGAAGTGAGCCTGTCTGCTAATGATTCGGGAGATATAACGGCCAATTTTCCAAGTACTTGAGTAGGCAATTGAGATTTTTTTAGAAAAAAAACGTAGCGGCAGCGTTAGTGTTATTCCGTTGTTTTTTATCGACTTCGCATCACAGATAAATCCCCAGCGGACGGGGACGTACCGCTCGAAGGCCCCGAAATCCGGGCTTTGCTTTATTTCAACGTCGCTTATATTTATTTATTGTTTTACTTCGTCAGCGAATTGACTTAAAGCACATCACCGGAGGTGGAACGAAAAAACGCGTGAACACCCGGGCCATCGGGCGGTCACGCGTCATCCTGGAGCCTGAGGCTTCGTGCTTCGTGCTTCGTGCTTCGTGCTTCGTGCTTCGTGCTTAATGATCGGCGAGTTTGCCTGAGATCATCCGTACCAAGAACGCGCCGACGATCATGCACACCGCCACCGCATAGAGCCCCATCCGGTTATCGTGGGTCATCACATTGAGCAAACCCACCATATAGGGCGACACGAAACCCGCCAGGTTGCCCACGCAGTTGATGCCGGCGATACCGACCGCCGC
>CAWUJR010000328.1:0-4834 GCA_963922375.1 uncultured Robbsia sp. | reverse complement strand
TGATCGTGGGCGCCTTTCAAGTGGTGGCCACCTATCTAACGTTACGGCCGCTGGAAGCATGGCGACCCATCGAGACCTGGCCTGACCGCAAAGTAGTGCGCTCCGATGTGATCTATACGTGGATCGCGAAGCTGGGCATTCTGAACGTATTCTTTTTCATGCTGCTTCAGCCGTTGTTCTTTCACTGGCAGAGCCTGATCTCACTGCATAACATCCCGAATATCGATATCGATTCGATATGGCCTGGCGTCACCGACCAGCCACTGGTGTCGTTCCTTATCTACCTGGTGATCCTGGATTTTGCCGGTTATTGGTACCACCGCTGGCAACATCGCTTTGGGGTCTGGTGGGAAATGCACGCGGTGCATCACAGTCAGCAGCAGATGTCGTTGTGGGCGGACGACCGAAATCATTTCCTGGACGACTTTATCCAGGCTGCTTTCTTCGCCGCCATTTCACTCTTCATTGGCGTGCAGCCGACCCAGTTCGTCGTGTTGCTTGCGGTGGGCAACTATGTACAAAGCGTGCAGCATGTGAATGCCCACTTGCCGTTCGGACGCGTGCTGGAACGGATCATCGTCAGCCCGATCTTCCATCGACGTCATCATGCAGTGGGTTACGGCCACGAGGGACTGAAATACGGCTGCAATTTTGGCGTTCTCTTACCCTGGTGGGACATGATGTTTGGTACCGCCGTCTGGGATAAGACCCTGGAACCGACCGGGATTCGGGATCAATCTCCGACAAAAACCTCTGCTGGCCGCTCCTATGGGCGAGGGGTCATCGCGCAACAGGTCTACACGTTCGGACGGATCGCGACACGCGTGACGGCTTTCGCGCGCTCGCGGGTGCGCTGGCGGCAATGAACGCCGTGCGCACCTTTGCGCGAGCGTTGCGTCGTTAAGATCCAGAGGAATGGTTCGGATTCGCTCGCTGGGTAAAGCGGCGGTCCATCACCCATACGGCGGCCAAGGTGATTCCGAGCGATGGAAAGATCGCACCGAGAATAAAAAGGCCGGCGATCCAGCTTCGCATCGGCGGTTGCCATGTAGGCGGCCGAGGCGCAGCGATGCGCCCAACGGGGCGCCGTTTCATCCACATCACGAAACCGGTCGACGCGAGCGCTACTAACAAAGCGAGGCCCTTTTAGCAGCACCTCTGCAGGCGCTCCCGAGTGAATATCGATGACGACATCGCCGGGCACTTGTACGAAACGCGACGTGCCGAGCGGATCCACATACATCCGGAAGCGAAAATTCTCCTCCACAAAGGTCTGTACACGCGTGCCGGGTCCCTGCCGGCGATCGCCGAGCCGAATGATGATATGGTCGCCGGCATTTAGATAGCCATCCGAGATGTCGACAATCACCGCCTTTTGACACGGACGCTCATGGCCTTTCTGATCGAAGCGTACGTGCAGTGCCTGCACGGTGGCCGGGCTCTGTCCGGGTCGAAGGGGAGCGGCCTGATACTCGGCGCTGATAAAGTTCGCGGCTTTCGGGTCCGTGGTCTGGAACAACGCCCAATCGGAATAGAATTTGAACGTGGCTTTCAGCCAAGCGCCGTCGGCAATTCCCGATGCGCCCACTTCATAGTCCAGTACCACTTCGCTCCAAGCGCCCGCCTCGATCCGAGTGACATTGCACCGCACCGATCCGGCGAACGGCAACGCTTTATTTTGCTCGTACAAGCCTTCAGGTGCGACGTGGGGTCCTAACCGGTCTCTCAACGCGCGAGCGTTGGTGGCAATGGCATCGGAGATATTTTTCATCGTAAAGCTCGCTTTATCAATGCTCGTTAATGCTGGACTGACTTTTGCTGATGGCGAAAGCGACAAGACTCGGGGTCGGCCGTCTACTGGATCGACGATAAGCGATCGATTGCGTCAATGCGCGAACGGCCAGGCTGCCGCCGGATGCCCATGAATGCCTACCAGGGGGCCATCACGACAATACCGTAGACAATGGCAATCAATACGCTGACCACACCCACTTTTGCATAATCCGCCGTGGAAAACGCGCCGCTGCCGTACGCGATCACGCCGGCGGTGATCTGCGTCGGAAGCAAGTAGAGCTGTCCGTGTCGCTGACGAGCATGGTGAAGGACACCGGGTGCAAACCAAGCCGTGGCGCGAGCGACAACGCGATGGGCGCAATCATCGTGACGGCGGCGACATTCGATAGCATGCCGATTCGAATGAGATGGGTTCCCACCATGACGATCGCCAGCACGGCCCACCACGGTTTGCCGCTCGCTATCTGATAAATGTGTGCCGCCGCCCATTGCGCGAGGCCTGAAGCGCTGATTGCCGACGACAGTGACAACGCTCCGCCCAGCAGAAACAGTGCCCCCCACATCGTGCGTTGCTCTATATCAGTCCATCCGAAACGCAGCACACCGGGTGTGAAGATTGCCGCAAGCGCCAACAATGCGACCACTTCCGATGACAGACCGTGCCATGCCTCGGTGGCCCACGACAGTGCGGTGATCGCCAGAATACCCAGCAGGAGCAAGTCCTGTCGTGGCGCGGGACCCATCGCTTGGCGCTGAACGCGTATTGCTTCCCGCCCGCCAGGAAGGGGCACTGCGCGCGACTTGAAGTAGTGTTGGACCCACAATTGCGTCAGCACAAACATGCCGACATAGGGCCATTGCAGGCGAAACCAGTTCACATACGAGATATGCAATCCGAGTTGTTTCTCAAGCAGGCCTGAGATCACCATATTGGGTAGATGCGCGGTCAATATGCACATGCCGCTAATCATCGAACCGTAGACCAGCGTCTGGATGACGATCGCTTTGCGCGCCTGGCGTTCGCGATCGCTGTTGCCAAACAGCGCGATGATGCCGTTCGTTACCGGCAGAAGTGCAGCCGCGCGCGCATTGGCCGCAGGCACGACCGACGACAACACCACATTCGCGACAAACATCGCCCAGATCACGCCATTGGCCCGTGCGACACGCAGCTTGTCCAATAACCACAACGCAATGCGCCGATCCAGCGCGGCTGCCTGCATGATGGATGAAAACACAAATGCCGACAGGCAGAGGAACACCACCGGTGCTGCGAATCCACTGGCCGCCTTTGGAAACGCAGGCACGGCGTGCGACAACACCAACAACATAGGGATCAATATTCCACTGATGCCAACCGGGATGGCTTCAAACACCCAGATCAGGGCGACCCACGCCACGACTGCAAGCGTGTTTTTGCCCACGACAGTCAAACCGTCCGGTAATGGCAGCAGTCACCGGACCGCAAAAAATGCCGTCCACGCCAGCACGAATCCGGTCGATGCCCGGGCATGCCAGCCCGTACCGACATGCGAGGTATCCGTGATGTTCTCTCGATCGCGTGCCGTTCCAGACGCCCTCACCTGTGTGTCCATTCCCGCTCCTGTACCTTTCTTTAATGCGTCATTGCGCGACCGCGTGGGGATGGGGTCGCGTGCATCGGCGGCGTCGGTCCGAGGCTCGGATAATACGTGTTAATACAAGTTAGACAACGAAGGAAATGGCATATGGATATGCATGCCGCGACAAAGCGCCCGCTTTGCATCGTCCCTGGGACTTTGCTAGAACCCTCTACAGACACTTTGTCGAAACGGCAATCTGCGTAAGCGTTAACGTCAACCAACGCGCACACGAAGCCCGCCCAAGCGGACTTCGCGCGAGTGATTGACGAAGTCGAATGACGCACGACGCTACACAGACGGCCAAAACGGCCGTCCATACTTCCCTCTTCGGCATTGGTATCGTACTGATAGGTGCCAATCTCAGAGCGCCCATTACGGCGATCGGACCCGTTCTTCCCGCCATCCAGATAACACTCGGCCTAAGCGAAAGTCAGGCGGGCGCCTTTAATTCGCTCCCGCTTTTCATTTTTGCTGCGTTGTCGCTCGTCGCGCCAGCCGCGGGCAGGCGATTCGGTGTCGAACGGCTGCTGGGGATCGCATTGTTGGCGATCGCTGGCGGCGTCACCGTCAGATCGTCGGGCGACAGCGTCGCGGTATGGGTGGGAACCGTTCTATTGAGCATCGGCATGGCCTTTGCGAACGTACTACTGCCTGGCCTGGTGAAGCGCGAGATGCCGTCGAAGGCGCCCACACTCATTGCGTTGTACGCTGCGGCAATGGCCGCTGCCGCCGGGCTTGCGGCGGGGCTTGCGGTCCCCATCTCCCATGTCGCGGGATCGAATTGGCGCTGGTCCCTCGGTCTCTGGGCAGGGCTCGCCGTGGTGGCGTTTGTGGTGTGGCTACCGCAATGGGGGCATACATTGCATTCCCCCGCGACCACCCGACATGGCATACCGTCCGCGAGGTCGCCGTGGAAAGATACGACAGGGTGGGCAGTCGCGTTGTTTTTTGCCGCTCACTCTGGCGTGTTCTATGCGATCGTGACCTGGTATCCGTCTTATGCGATGACGAAAGGCACATCGTTGACCGGCGCGGGTTGCCATCTGCTGCTCTATCAGGTCGTCGCGGTGGTCAGCAACATCGCTTGCGGTCCGCTTATCAAAAAGTCGACCAGTCAGGTCGGGCTGGGAGCGTTCTGCGGCGCACTGCTCTTGATCGGTACCACCGGCTTGCTGATGAATGTCCTTACCCAGCCCTTGTGGATCGTTATATTGGGCTTGGGTGCCGGTATGGCGATGACGACGAGTCTTTCTTTATTCGGTCTTCGCACTTCCGATCATGAGCAAGCGTCCCGTCTCTCGGGCATGGCCCAGTTCATTGGATACATGGGCGCTGCAGCAGGCCCCTTTTTCGTTGGGCTGCTTCGGCAGACGACCCAGGGATGGGCGGTGCCCTGGGCAGCGCTCTGCGTGGCAAGT
>CAWUJR010000327.1:0-4850 GCA_963922375.1 uncultured Robbsia sp. | reverse complement strand
GGAAGGCCGAGGCTTCGCGGTCGTGGCCGGTGAAGTGCGCACGCTCGCCCAGCGTAGTGCGACGGCCGCGAAAGATATCAAGGACCTGATCGGGCAATCGGTCGCGCGCGTGGACGACGGCACCGGACAGGTGGCACTGGCTGGCGAGCGGATGGTCGAAATCGTCCAGTCGATCCGCCGCGTCAGCGACATCATGTCGGAAATCGCGGCGGCTTCCGTTGAGCAAAGCACCGGTATTGAGCAGGTGAATCTCGCCGTCTCGCAAATGGACGAAGTCACGCAACAAAACGCGGCATTGGTTGAGGAGGCAGCCGCTGCGGCGGCGTCGCTCGATCAGCAGGCCGACCGGCTGCGCGACACCGTATCGGTATTCCGCTTGCCGTAAGCACGCGGCAAAAATCTCGATGGTATGATCGGTAAGATGCGCTGGAAAGATGGCGCGGGGGAAGAAACATCGTGCTGCTCCCCGCTGCTTCACCGAAATATTCCCATTGTCCCCGCATCGTGATCACGCATTTTGGTCCACTCGCATAGAACGGTGCCCGCGGCATGGTCTAGCAGCATCGTTGGGCGGACCCGTCACGGCCGTGATGGAAGTGGGTTCGGCGATTTCGGCGAATCCAGCGGCCGCAGACAGACGTTCGTTTTAGACATCGCCTCGGGCTATTTTCAACGTCACGGAGAAAAGGGTGCTTCGCGAACAACACGTAAATGCGGCTATCGAGTCAAAATTGGTCATTCCCCGGGTCGAAGTTGCCGGACGCGGTGCGTTTATCCTGACAGGACCGTCGAGCTGCGGCAAAGGAGAACTGGCGCAAGCGTTGTGTGGTGCGCTCAGCATTCCGGAAGACCGCTGGCTATCGATGGGAACCATCCTGCGCCGCTCGTTCGAGCAAGCGCATCACTCACCGGAGTTCGCGCAGTCGCTGGCGCAAAAATATGGGATTAGCGGCAGCGTTCGGTTGCTGGACTGCCAAGATACGACCGAGGAGTTGACGGCCAAGGTCACCGCACAACAAGCAGGCTTGGCGGCGTTTCTGGCCGAGCATCGCACGGCCGATGCAGCCGATACGTCATGGGAAAGCGTGACGCAGCTCGAGTGGCTCGAATACTGCACCGTCAACGGTTTGCTGGTACCGAATCGGTGGACCCAGGCGCTGATTGAAGCGCAGATCGAACAATTTGCGAAATCGACCGATCGTCCTTTTATTGTGGACGGCTATCCGCGGACACAGCCCGCCGCGGTGCATCTGTTGGAGGTCTTCGAGCGCAATGACATCCCGGTGCTGAAGGTGCTGCATCTGAGCATCAGCAAACAGCAGATGTTGCGGCGCGCGGGGCGGCGGCAGCGGCAGGACGACAGCATTGCCGCATTGCTGAAGCGCTACGAGTTCTATGTCGAAAGCGTTCAGCCCAGTGTCGATTATCTTAAAAATCAGCTCGGCCCTGGAAAAGTTGCATTGATCGACGCCCATCAACCGCACTTTGACATCGAGGCGGGAGAGAAGCACTTCAACCTGGCCCGATCGATCAACAATGTGGTCTATTCCGCGCTGGTCAGCATCGGTCTCTCGCCGGTGCTGGCGGAAGCGTTGATCGCTTCACGTCAGTCGGGTGCGGTGTGCCTACCGTGACTCTGGCAACACCACGGTGACGTCGATTTCCACCATCATTTCGGGATCGACCAAGCCTTGTACCAGGACGAAGGTACTGGCCGGGTAGCAGCCGGGCGAGAAATGACGTGCTCGTTCCGCGTGGATCGCAGGTAGCCATTCACGCGACGTGGCATACGTCACCAGCTTGACGATATCGCCCGGCGTGCCACCGATATCAGCCACGGCAGTGAGGATATTGCTCCAGATCTGCGTCATTTGCGCGGCAATGTCATTGCGGCCGACGAGTTCCCCCTGCGCGTCCCACGCGACCTGGCCGGTCAGGAACACGGGTACGCCAGTTTTGACCACCGCGTGGTTGTAGTAAGTTTGCCGTTTCAACGGCGTCGGATTGACGTAATGACGGGTCACGATCAGGCGCCTTGTAGAATTTTTGCGTTGGTTTGCAAACCATGGGCTGCGAGTGCATCGACCACTTCTGTGCCGATGATACGCAGGTCGCCGATGAAATCGGGAACGATCACGGTGATACCGTCGAGATTGGCGCCCTTGACGATCGCGGCCAGTTTTTCGCCGATCGTTGCCGCAGAGCCGACGATGGCCGCCGGCGTCAATGACAAGGCTGCATCCCCTTGGGCGATGAAGCGCTTTGCCATCGTGTTCTGCGCCAGGCTCTTGTCGCCGGAATATTCGCGGGTTTGATTCTCGAGTGCTTCGATGTCCACGCCAGCGTTGAAATGATCGACCCGCGCTTGCGCAATCGCATCCGTTTCGCCCGGCACGATCGTGAACAGGCCATAGGTCTTGAAATCGTGCTTGCCCACTTCGGCTGCCAGTTCTTTCGCGCGCAAGCCGGTTTTGATGAAGTCGTCTTTATTGCTGCCCAGCAGGAAGCTGGCGTTGCAATTCTGGATCGTGAAGCGAAAACCGGTATCGGAGCCGCCTGCACAGATGATCGGCGGCATTGTCGAAGGCTTCGGGTTCGACATGCAATCCTCCAACTCGAAGAATTCGCCCTTGTGATTGACCCGATCTTCGGTCCACAAACGTTTCAGCACGGTCAACCACTCGGCGGCAAACGCATACCGGCCGGCATGGTCCAGATCGCGCCACAAGCCCATCTGCCCCTGATCGTATGGGTTCGATCCGGCAACGATATTCAGCCCGAATCGGCCCCTTGATACCTGATCGATCACGGCAGCCATTTTTGCGACAACCGCCGGGTGAAACACCATCGTATGGACGGTGCCCCAGACCTTGATGCGGGAGGTCGCTTCGGCGAGGGCCGACATCGTGCAGAGCGATTCGAGGGTGATGTCCCAGTGCGCGCTTGGGCCGCCGTAGCCACGCCATTTCGCCATGCTCAGCGCGAAATCGAAACCAAGCGATTCTGCCAGCAGCGCGACTTCCTTGTTGTACTCGTAGGTGGCCGGCAACTGCGGACTGGTGGTCGAGGTGATCCATCCGCCATTCCCCACCGGTAGAAAGACGCCCAATTCGACGCTGGTTCTGGGGCTGGCTTGCGTGTGCGTGTGCGTTTGCGTATCAGTATTCATCGTTGTGCTCGATCCGGATAGGACTTGGAGGGCGACCCCCGCCGACCAGGGCGAGGGCAGAGGAGGCGATCGAGGATTCAGGCACCCGCAGCAACCTGCGTGATGAACCCTTTTCGCGACTCCTCATGCAATGTTTTCAACAGCACTTCTTCCAGTTGCACGAACGCCGGTGAACTGGTGACGTCAATGTTTCGGGGACGGGGCAGATTGGTTTCCAGTTCCAGCCGCACGCTGGTCGGGCGCGCGCTCAGCACGACGACCCGATCCGATAGATAGATCGCTTCCCGGATGTCGTGCGTGATCATCACGGCGGTCCAGGTATGGCGGGACCAGACGTCCATTAGCCAGTTCTGCATCTCAATACGCGTCAACGAGTCCAATGCGCCGAACGGCTCGTCGAGCAGTAGAATTTCTCGGCCCAGCACGACGGTTCGGAGAAAGGCCGCGCGCTGCCGCATCCCGCCGGACAGTTCGAACGGCAGGTTCTGCTCGAATCCGCCAAGGCCGAACTGCGGAAACAGCGCGGCCGCTTTCTCCCGTGCCGCCTTTTTTTTCATCCCCCCCATCTCGAGGCCCAGGGTGGTGTTGTCGAGAATGGAGCGCCAGGGAAACAGCAAGTCCTTTTGCGGCATATATGCGAATGGCGAGCATTGACCGGTCGCGTCCTGACCGTCGACGAACACCTGTCCGGAGCTCGGCGCTTCGAGCCCGGCCATGATGTTGAACAATGTGCTCTTTCCGCAGCCCGACGGCCCGATGATTGATACGAACTCACCCGGTTTTGCGGTGAACGCGATGTTCTCGACGACCTGGCGCAAGCCGTCGGCACCAAGATCGAACGATTTGCGAATGTCGCGAAGCTCGATCTTGGGCGTGATGGTCGATGGCGAACCCGAAGATAAGGTCATTGTTTTCCCCGTTTCCTGGCTTTGATATTCCATGGAATCACCAGATATTCGACAACATAGGTCAGCAGAAACAGCAGCACGCTGAGCACGGCAGTGACAAAGACGGCCGCCAGCACCAGGTCGGTTCGGAACGCGTCCTTTTGCAGGCTCATATAGATGCCGAGGCCGTATTCGGCTCCCACGTATTCGGCGAAAATCGCGCCGGTCACCGCGTAGGTGATGCTGATGCGTAGTGCGGTGAAGAACGTCGGCAACGCAGACGGCAAACGGACATGACAGAAAAGCTTCCAGCGGTTACCGCCCATGCTGCGCACCAGGTTCGCGGACTCGCTGTCGGTCTTATCGAAACCTTCGACCAGACCGACGGTCACCGGGAAGAAAGTGACCAATGCAATCACCAGGACCTTCGGCAGAAGTCCGAAGCCGAACCAGATGATGACAAGTGGGGCGATGGCGATGATCGGGATGGTTTGCGAGGCGACCAGCAACGGCATCAAGCCGCGACGCAGCCACGGAGAGAAGTCGATCACGATGGCCAGTACCCAGCCCACCACCAGCGACACCGCGAACCCGATCAACGTGACGTACAGCGTAGGAAGCAGGTTGTTCCACAAATCCTGACGGACCGCCCATCCCTGAGCGAGCACGCGCGACGGCGCCGGCAAGACCTCCGGTGCGACGTGCGTGAGACGAACGACGACCTCCCAGACCAGCACCAGTGCCAGAAAGAGCAGCACTGGCGGCGCGATACGTCCCAGCAGCGTGACGTCGCC
>CAWUJR010000326.1:0-4852 GCA_963922375.1 uncultured Robbsia sp. | reverse complement strand
GGTGGAGGCGGCGCAGCAGGACTTCGACCTGCGGGGGGCGTCGGATGCGGCGCGCGGCGGCATAGAGGCGGTGGCTGCGCCGGCGATACCAGCAATACCAACAACTCAGACGGCCAGCATGCCGTCCGCATCGGTCTTCACTGTCAGCCCGTTGTAGTCGGGGAGGGTGGGGTGGGATGTCGCAAATGGTTGCGTATGGGTGGCGGTGATGACCGCCACTTGCGCGCCCGCTGCCTCTGCTGCCGACACGCCGGCTTTTGCATCCTCGAATACCAGGCAGTCGGTGACCGCCACGCCCAGACGCTTGGCGCCCAGGAGGAAGCAATCCGGGGCGGGCTTGCCTTGTTGCACATCTTCCGATGTGACGATCGTGGCCGGGAGCGGCAGGCCTGCCGCTTCGAGCCGTCGCATCGCCAACGCTTTGGGAGCGGAAGTGACGATCGCCCAACGCGCGGGAGGCAGTGACTTCAGAAAGGCCGCAGCGCCGGCGATGGCTTCAATGCCGCCCACGTCGGCGATTTCTTCGCGCAGGATGTAGGCGGCTTCGGCTTCGGCATCCACGCCGGGCAGACCGAGCCGGCGGACAGTGTCGATCGCGCGCATGCCGTGAATGGTGGGCAAAAACGTGTCGACATCGACGCCAAGACGTCTTGCCCACGCGGCCCAGACGCGCTCGGCGGCAATGATGGACGTGAGAATGGTTCCGTCCATGTCGAACAGAAAGGCAGCAAAGCTTTTATTGGGAAAGATCGCCTGACTCATACGGACGAACTCAGAGATGAATGAAAGGAGGTGGCGCGCGGCATTCGGGTCATAGATTCAGTCGCTCCAAAAAGACAAGCAGCACGCGTGCCGTACGCTGCCGACATGCATCGGACGCGCGTGCAACACGCAACGCCTCTACCTTACACTGCGAGCGTAGCACGTGCAGATCGCCGGTTCGTGCCGCCGTACGGTAGCAGGACCGGCATCGACACCCTCAACAGCCTATCAGGAAGAAAAACAGGCATGGAAACCAACCGCCTCGAGGCATTCAGCGATGGTGTGATCGCGATCATCATCACGATCATGGTGCTGGAACTGAAGGTGCCGCATGGCAGCGATTTATCCGCCTTGCTGCCGCTGTTACCGGTTTTCCTGTCCTACCTGCTGAGCTTCGTCTACGTGGGGATCTACTGGAACAACCACCACCATATGCTCCATCTGGTGAAGCGGATCAAGGGCGGCGTGTTATGGGCAAACCTGCACTTCCTGTTCTGGCTGTCGCTGCTCCCATTCTCGACCGGCTGGATGGGAGAGAACCATTTCGAACGTTGGCCGACCGTCGTCTATGGCGTCAACTTGCTGTTGTGCGCGCTGTCGTGGTTCGGGCTGCAAGCCTGCATTCTGTCGCTGCAGGGGCGCGAAAGCCTGCTGGCGCAGGCGCTGCGACGCGATCTGAAGGGCAAGGCCTCGCCGGTGCTGTACTTGTTGGGGATCTTGCTGGCGGCTTTCGTGACCGGCTGGGCCGGGATGGCCATCTTCGTGTTGGTCGCGTTGATGTGGTTCATTCCCGACCGGCGGTTCGAGCGCGCGCTGGATAGCCAATCCGAGCATCAAGTCGAACATCCGGCCGAACATTAAGCGAAGAGAGCCCGGACGATTGTCCGGCGAGCGCGCGTTGGACGGACCGAGAGGGACCTAGTGATGACCGAACGCGCGTGGTTCCGACCCATTGCGGCGGGCCGGATGTCGATCGAATCGATCAGGCCGGCGCCTTCGCGCGCGCGCCGTCCATCGACTCGTTGCGTTGGCGGTCGTATTCCTGCTTGTTGATCGGCGTTGCGTTCGGAAGGCCCAATTCCGACAGATGCACGCGATACGTTTCGCGTGAGCTCCATGCTGCCAGCGCGGACACGATGCAGATGCCAAGGGTCATCCCACCGACCACGAGCGGAATGTTGTTCGATCCCGGCGGGGCCACGGCGGCGAACAGCGCTGGCAGCAACGCGGTACACATCGTTCCCACGTTTTGAGCGATGGCCATTGCCGACACGCGGGAGCGGGTGGGGAACAACTCCGGGTAGAAGCTCGGGAAGATCGCGTTATACCCTTGATAGACGATGCCCCACATCAGCAATGACATGACGATGGCGAGCGGTACGTTGCTGATGCTGATCGCATACAGGTAACCGAACGACAACAGCCCGGCACCCAGCGCCCCCACGATCATCGGAATCCTGCGGCCAATCTTGTCGGAAAGATTGCCGACGTATGGGATGACCAGCACGGCAACGATGTTGCCGACCACCGGAATCCACAGATAGACGCTCTTGTGAAACCCGATGCCATACGCTTTTTGCACCGCATACGCTGCGCCAAAGATCGTGGCGACGACCGGGATGACGTTCATGAACGCCATGCAGGCCACGCGAATCATGTCGCGCCAGCTGTACATGAACGCTTCGACGATCGGGGCGTGCGGTACGTCGCGGCCGCCTTCTTCTTTCGAGAAAGCCGGCGTTTCCGTCACTTCCCGACGAATGATGAAGCCGGCGATCAACACGACCGAGCTCAGCAAGAACGGAATGCGCCAGCCCCAGCTGGTAAACGACGACTCCGACATATAGTGCGCGAGCGGCAGGAAGACGGCGGCCGCCAGGATCTGCCCGAACTGAACGCCTTGCAACGTAAAACTGGCGTAGTAACCGCGGCGTCCGAACGGCGCGTGTTCGAGAATCATCGAGCTGGCACCGGAGATCTCCCCCGCCACCGCAAAGCCCTGGATCAGCCGCAATGCGACCAGCAGCGCCGGTGCGAGCAGGCCCACCTGCGAATAGGTCGGCAGCAGGCCGACAGCCATCGTCGAGAAACCCATCAGGAACATGCAGACCAGCAATACGGTCTTACGGCCCTTCGTGTCGCCCCAGTGACCCAACACAAAAGCGCCGATAGGCCGCGCGACATATCCCACCCCGTAGGTCGCGAGCGAGGCGATGATCGCCATCTTCGGATTGCCTGCAGGGAAAAAGATTTGCGGAAAGATCAGCGCTGCTGCCTGCGCATAAATGAAAAAATCGTAGTATTCCAATGCCGAGCCGATCCAGCCGCTCGCCGTTGCTCTTTTCGCCTGGCGCTTGCCGTGTTGTTCACGGTCGTGAATGCTGGCCATGTCGGGTCTCTCCACTCTCTGTGCTGCTGTTTGGGTGTTGCGGACGGATTTGGACTGCTCGGCGAACGCGCGCCGGGGAAGTGTCTCGAAATTACGCTGTGCCGACGAGACGCACAATCGGGATAAAGGTGTGCGGGTGCGATAATCGCACAAACTGGGCGATTATCGGTGGTAGGGCGGGTTAGTACGGGGACGGGAAACGCCGAAAACCGACATCAAATCATCTCGTACGCACGCTGTCGTTCTTTTGTAGATCCGCGCGGTGGCGTCGACCACAAATGGGATCGACCCGCTTACGACGCCCCGCGATGCCACGATGCCGTGAGGGCGACAACGCCTGCGATGCGGACGATTCGCGATTTAACAACGATGTGTCGTCTCACGCGATGCAAATTGGGGTTGTCATATTGGCGACAGCAAAACATTGGTAAGATCGCCTCGACGATGACGAGGCACCAATGAAACTTTTTTACGCTGCCACCTCGCCTTATGCGCGCAAGGTTCGTGTGGTCGCCATTGAAACCGGTCTTGCGGGTCGGATAGAGGAGATCGCGGACCCCGCGAAGGTTTTTGAGCCGACTACGGCGCTGCTGGAGCACAACCCGCTGGGCAAGGTTCCCACACTGGTGCCCGACGACCGGCCCGCGCTGTTCGACAGCCGTGTGATTTGCGAATATCTCGACGCGAATGCGGTCGGGGCCCGCCTGTTTCCGGCAATCGGTCAGGCGCGTTGGGATGCGCTGGGCCTGCAAGCGCTGGCGGACGGTCTGACAGATGCGGCCATGCTGCTGCGTTATGAGAACTTGCTGCGCACCGACGAGCAACAATCCGATGAGTGGCGGGCTGCGCAGCATCGCAAGGTGGTGGCGGCATTGCACCGTCTCGAAGCCGGCTGCCACGCGTTTCCTGAGCAGGTAACGATCGGCACGGTGGCGGTGGGCTGCGCCCTCGGGTATCTCGATTTTCGTTTTGGCGATATGGGTTGGCGCAAGCGCCATGCTTTGTTGGCCGCATGGTTCGACCGCTTCGCGGAAAGACCATCGATGAAGGCCACGATGCCGCCGCTCTGATCGCCGCCGCGGGCCGTCAAACGGGGAGGTGCGTGGTCGACAGCACTTCTTTCAGCACCATGAAGGTCCTTATCTGCCGCACGCCCGGCAGATACAGTAACTGCTCCGCATGCAACCGCTTGAAGCTCTCGCTGTCCCGCGTGCGGATCATCATGAAACAATCGAACTCGCCGGTCACAAAGTGGCACTCCATGCACCCGGAGATTTTCTGCGCCGCTTTTTCAAAGTCTGAAAACGACTCAGGCGTCGAACGATCCAGTACGACGCCGATCATGACCATCATTCCCGCATCCAATGCGGTCGGCTCCAATAACGCGACCACGCCGCGAATATAGCCCGCCTCCTTCAGTCGCTCGACGCGGCGCAGGCATGCCGGTGCACTCAGATTGACCTTGGCTGCCAGCGCGACGTTCGAGATGGACGCATCGCGCTGCAATTGCCGCAGGATCGCCCGATCCACGCGGTCGATCGGCGCAGCCGCCTGTGCCGTCACGCCCACCGCGGCTTTCGATTGGCTGTAATCTTGCTGTCCGTAATCCTGCTGGCCCAAATCCTGCTAGTCTAGGATATCTTTGTGGTGCTGTATTAGCGGGTGCTAATCGCGTTTTTAAAGCTTCTTCCGCCTCTCTAT
>CAWUJR010000325.1:0-4861 GCA_963922375.1 uncultured Robbsia sp. | reverse complement strand
CGCAATGCGATGGCACGCTGACCGCCATGCGTTCCGCGTGTCGGGCACCCGCCTCCCTGGCGGCTGTCACAGCGAGATCCAGCGCCGCATTGCTGCCCGCCAGCACGATCTGGCGGGGCGTGTTGAGATTGGCGACGTACAAAGGCATGTCCGCGCGATGGATCGACTCGACGAGTTGCATCACGCGCAACGCATCGAGTCCGACCAGCGCTGCCAGTCCGTAACCGTGCGGGTAAGCCTGCTGCATCAATGTCGCCCGTTGTTTGAGCAGCGGCAATGCCTGCTGGAACGTCAGCGCCCCACACGCGACCGCCGCACTGAACGCCCCGCTCGACAAGCCAGCTACTGCATCGGGCTGAACGCCACTTGCCGCAAGCGCACGCGTGCTCGCGACCGCAGCAATCAGACCGGTCAGTTGCACGGCAACGGTAGATGCCAGGGCGGCTTCGGTGTCGAGTTGCCTGACATTGGTCTGCAAGCAATCGCTCGCTTC
This sequence comes from uncultured Robbsia sp., assembly GCA_963922375.1. GTDB lineage: Bacteria > Pseudomonadota > Gammaproteobacteria > Burkholderiales > Burkholderiaceae > Robbsia. Next base: position 4,368 of record CAWUJR010000325.1, on the reverse strand, counting down.
GTCCAATGTTTCGGCAACCACCGGATGTGAAGGCAGACGGCCCAGAAACCCGGGTGTCTGGGCGCCTTGTCCCGGAAAAAGAAATGCGCTGTCCATTCTCGCCTGCGTTGCTCGTTCAATGATGCGGTGCCAGCAGCAATATCGCGATCGACAGCGTGACAATGCCGCTCAGCGATGACACCACCAACGTGGACCCGGCGATGGGCGGCCTCAAACCGCTCCCCGCGCCAAACACCAGACCGAAGAATCCCGACGGAATGGCGGTCAGCAACACTGCTTGCGCACCGATCGCCACCGGGATCCCGAACAGGCGCACCAACCCGTAGACGAGAAGGGGCTGCAGCACATTCTTGACCACCGTACCGAAGGCGACGTCGCTGGTAATCCGGATCGGTTGGGCAGACAGCATCAGTCCGGTCAAAAACAAGCCCAGACCGGCAGTGGCCGCAGTCAATGGACTCACGCCGACGATGATCAACGCAGGCAGCTTGAGGCCCGAGAGCGCCACGACGAGACCCAGCATCGGGCCATAAAAAATCGGCTTGGCAACCGAGTGCCGCAATGCGACACCGAACTGGCGGGCGGCCGACACCTCCGCTGCGCCGTTCTTCTCGCGTGCGTTGTGCAGTTCGATCAACGCCAACGTCAGCGGGGAGATCGTCACGGACCCGGTGGCGATGGAAATGGCGACCGGCAGCGCTGCTTGCGGTCCGAACACCGGTAACAATAGCGGCAGTCCGATGGACGCAAAATTCGGAAACGCGATCGTCAGTGTTTCCACGGCCGAGTCGCCCAGCGACAGCTTGTAAATGCGACGCTGAACGAAGAACACGATTCCATACACCAGCAGCAGGGCAATCGCCAGCACCAACGCAAGCGGGCCGTTTTCCAGGATGACCGATTGCGACGTCCGTGCGATCGATACGAAAAGCGTCAGCGGCAACGCAAACTGCATCAACATCACGTTCAAACTGGCGACGTTGCGATTGTCTATCAACTTTCGGTAGCCGGCGAAGTAGCCCAGCGCCAACACCAGAAAGACCGGCAACAGCGCGGTGACGATCAGGGCGTACATGATGTCACCACTGCTCGGCTAAACGCTTGCGCACTTCGATCGATGCATGTCGCATTGTTTTCGCTTCAGACGATGCATAACGATTCGACAGGTCGGTGCCGCTGCCGGCCCGGATGTCCGTCAACGCGGCCGACAGCGCCGCGCGTACACGGACGAGCGCATCGGCATCCGGTCGATCCGGATCGATACCCTCCAGCAATGCGCTCAACAGGCCGAGTTTCGCGTAGTTCTTGACGTCATACGACATCGGCGCGATCCGCGTACCGAGCTCGGTGAGCTCCGCCACCGTACGCCGTGTCACACGCGCCGCAGCTGCCTGACCCATCGCATGGATCAATACGCCAGGATCGTCCAACGCGATGATGCGGTTCGCTTGATAACCGTGCGCGAGGAAAGCGCCGGACATCGCTTTGCCAACGATGAGCGCGATCACCGGATGGCCGGCCAAGCGCGCTTGCGCGTACGCATCGGCCGCCGCTGCGCAGGCCATATGCACGCCCATCAACTCTTCGCGACGGCCATACGCCTGACTGCTGACGTCGACGATCGCCACGATCGGACGCTTTGTCGGCGCCGGTGTGTCGGCGCCGGCGCTGGCTGATGCCCCCCCGGACGCCCCTTCCGACGGGCCCTCGGAAACACCCTCGGCGTGGGCCTTCGGGGCGGATTCTGGTCCCCGCTCCGATGGTGCCGCCGACTCGCGCGTCGTGTCGCGCACGATTTGTGCAAGCGTCCAACCTTCCTCGAGGCCCACTTCGCCAGCGCGCGCTCGTGGGAAGTGATTCTGCGGATCGGGCACGACGGCGATGAAACGCGCCGTTTCCTCCCCGAGCGGCGCATCCGCGTACAACACGGATCGTACCTGCGCGCAATGGGTCCCGTCCTGGCCGCTCAACCATTGCAACCATACGAGGCCGCGGCTCGGCCGCCCATCGGCTGTCGGCGAAGCGCCTGCGACACTGCCTGATTCTGCATTCATCGCGGATCTCCTTGCTGCACAGTTGGATGCGAGGGGGCGTGCTGACTTTGCTGCTGAAATGGCTGCTCGCTGGGCGCCGATGACGACGACGATGCGTCGGTTTTCCACATCGTCTGCAACGCCGCGCCGTCGTACTGTTTGCTGGTATCGACGGCCGCAAGGCGCGCCAGGAAGCGATCGACGTCCTCCGTACGATGCTGAACCGGTATGCCTTGCACGAAGCATTCGTGCACAGCGGCAACCACCGCGCTCGTGTCGTCGACGATCAACCGGTCTACCATGCCCACCTTCGAGCGCTGCGTTCCGCCAATCAGATCCCAGATCATCGTGCGGTCGGACGCATCGAGCTCGGCAATGCCTGCTTCTTGCTCGATGACCTCCGGCCCATTCATGCCCAGCCGCGCTTCGCGGGTGACGATCAGGTAGCTGCACAGAGCCGCCGCGAGCGACATGCCCCCAAAACAGCCGACCAGGCCGGCAATGACGCCCACCACCGGCACATGACGCCGCAGCGCCACGATACCCGCGTGGATCTCGGCAATCGCCGCCAAACCAAGATTGGCCTCCTGCAAGCGAACGCCCCCGGTCTCGAGCAAGAGAACCGCGCGCGTCGGCGTCCCATTTTCACAGTCGCGTCGTGCCAACTCAAGCGCACCTGCGATCTTTGCGCCGGCGACTTCGCCCATGCTACCGCCCTGGAATGCCCCCTCGATGGCCGCTACCACGGCCGATTTCCCGTCGATCGTTCCGCGTGCGATCACCACACCGTCGTCCGCCTGCGCGACGATTCCCTGCAACGGTAACCACGGTGATTTGAGTCGGTCGAACGGCCCGACGATCTCCCGGAACGAGTCGCTATCCAGCACCGCCCGGGCGCGTTCGCGTGCGCCCAACTCGATGAAGCTCTTGCGCGCAAGAAACTGCTGCCAATTTGCATTTGCATTCATTGCTTGCCCTCCTCTACGGCTTGTTCGAGGCGCAGCATGACAACGCCGGGCGTCGCACCGAAATCGTTGATCTCGATGGCCACCTGGCCGTCGAAGCGCGAAAAGAAACGGTCGATCACCGACTTCCACACCGTGCCGAAGCCGCTGACGCTGGTGTTGACGACTACCGTCGCCTGCGAGGCCGTAATGGGTTCCATCAGCACCTCGAGGTCCCCCGAACCGACGACACCGACATGCACGCGACGAGGAAAAGCAACCGACGCTGGATACTCATATTGAAGCGTTTCCATTTACTGACTCCTCCTGTTCCGTACCGCTACACGCGATACGTCCGGCTGAATAGGGTCGGCGATGCGATCGACGAATAAAGTGGCTGCGAGCAGATCGGCGGCGCCGCCGGGCGATGCATTTCGCGCGAGCAGATCGGCGTCGAGTTTCAATAGCGCGTCGTACCCGGACGGCGTCGCCACACCGCCTTCGGCCAGAATTCTTCGGGCCCCGCGTTGTGCCGTGATCAGCGCCTCCTGGCCGCCACGATGCAACAAACAGGTGTCTTCAAGGCAACTGATCACCTCTACCAACACATTCAACCGCGCGGCGGACTCGCTCTCGCCGCACGCACGTGCGCGTCGCAGCGCTGGCAGACCCACGTTGACGACATGCGGAAACCCGTTGATGGCCTCACCACGCGCGCCAGTGGCACCGTACCGTGCTTCTACACGACGGCCATGCGATAGCGTGACAGGCGCATGACGATCGGGCAGTCGCGCGATCGCTGCGGCGCTCGCCACCATCGTGTGTACATTCCGCTGGACTGGACCATCCAATGCCGCTGACGCCAACAGCAGGCCCAGAATCCATATGGCACCGCGATGCGCATTGCTGCCCCCGGTTGCGATCAGCATCGCACGCTCAGCGTCGCGACCGATTCCGCCAAGCGCCTCACGCAGCGGCAAATCGACGGCACACCCTTCTGCCGCCCGCGCCATTGACACAAAACCGGCGCGAAGCGAAAACGCCGAGCGACGCATCAGCGGGAGGTCCAGATCGACATGCGCACCGCTGCCGCGCCGATCGACCAAAGCGGGTTTCGGTGTGAGCTCCGCTTCGTCGATCAATGCCGTGACCGCGACGTCGGCGAGCCAATCGGCCATCACCCGCGACCGCGAAGGTAGCAGTGTGGGCAAAGGCGAAAACACATTTGCCATCGCGATCACCAGTTCCGAAAGCGTGCGGGCGGCGCATAGAGGCCACCCGACCACGCCACCAGATCCTCGATACTGCGCGCGGCCAGCAAGGACCGGCTCGCATCCGTGCGTCGCACGCCGAGGTCTTCGGGATAAGCGATGATCCCGCGCCGCCGTAGC
>CAWUJR010000324.1:0-4881 GCA_963922375.1 uncultured Robbsia sp. | reverse complement strand
CGCCATGACGCCCCGTGCCGGCCGTGCGAGTTATCTCGGGACGCGCGCGATTGGCACGCCGGATGGCGGGGCGGTTGCGGTAGCGTGCTGGTTGCGTGCTTTGCAACCGTATATTCGCTGAAACGATACGATGTATTCCCGTCTTACGGGAATCGGACTTTTGACCTGCGGGAGATGCATGGCATTCTCTCCTCATCGATACTGATCAGAATGGCCATCGTGAAGAAGGATCCCGGTGTCACGGGAGCAGAGCGCTTGCTGCTGGTACTCAGTGCCCTTGCCAGTCATGGCAAGGCGATGTCCGCGAAGGACATGCTGGGTGCAACGGGCCTTGCGCAGAGCACGTTATACCGGCAGATTGCGTTGCTTAAGCGTTGGGGTTTCGTTAGCGAGGAATCCGGCTACTACACGCCGGGTCCTATCAGTCTGCAACTGGCACTGAGTTTCGATGTCAATTCGATGCTTGTCGAGGCGAGTCGGGACGGAATGATCCAGCTTTCTCAGGCCACGCAGGAAAGCGTCGGTCTGGTCGTCGCGGTTAACGATCAGGTCATCTGTCTGGAAATGATCGAAAGTACGCATTCGTTGCGCTGTTCTTTCGAGAAAGGCCGCGCCGTCCCGCTGACTGCCGGCGCATCTGCGAAATCGTTGCTGGCATTCATGCCCGATAAAATTCGCACTGAAACGCTGGACCGTTTGTATGACGGCAACGCGCAAGGCCGCACCGCGATGGAGGCGGAACTCGCGCAAATCGAAGCGCGTGGCTATGCGGTAAGCGATGGCGAAGTCGACATAGGCGTCTGGGGCGTGAGTGCGCCGCTCTTCAGGCGAACGGCACGCACTGCGAGAGCGAGCGCATCGGTCACGCTGATGGCACCGTCTTCGCGCGTCATTGGCCGGGAAGCACAGCTATGCGATTGGGCAGTACGGACTGCACGCGCCATTTCAGCGCGCTTGCAAGCTGAAAGAGGAGAAATGGATGTGGTCAAGGCGCCGCTAAAAGTGACGCGATCTTGACCCATGGTCCGAGCGGATTTGAGCCTTTCAAAAAGAAACGAATGGGACGCCCGAAACACCGCGAAATACTGCGAAAACTGCGGCACTCCCGATTGCCGACCCACTGGAGGGTTCTCTGATGGCACTGAAGAAAGTCATTTTGGCTGGCTGCTTGAGCGCAGCGTCGATGTGGGCAACCATTCCGGGTACAGCCGCGGCCGCGACACCAGGTCCGCAGACGCTCACGGTTGCCAGCGATGCGACGTTTCCGCCGATGGAGTTCATCGAAAAAGGGCAAAGGACGGGATTCGACGTCGACATCATGAATGCGCTCGCGAAAGCGATGGGCAAACAGATTCAGTGGACCGACATCGATTTCAAAGGTCTGGTTCCGGGTCTGATCGCCCACCGTTTCGATGCAGCCATTTCGGCAATCTACATCACGCCGGAGCGGAGTCAGGTGGTGAATTTCACACAGCCGTACTTTGCCGGCGGCTTGTCCGTCCTGGTTAAATCGGACTCGTCGATCAAGACGCAAAGCGATCTGAACGGCAAGAAGGTGGCGGTGCAGGTGGGCACGAAATCGGTGAATTATCTGCGTGACAATTATCCGCAGGTGCAGCGGGTAGAGGTCGAGAAGAACGAAGAAATGTTCGATCTGATCGGTATCGGTCGTGCCGATGCTGCCGTCACCGGTAAGCCCGCTGCCTACCAATTCGCTCGAACGCGCGCCGGTTTTCGTGTGCTGGACAAATCGCTGACGACGGAGGTATATGGGATTGCTGTGCGAAAAGACGATGCATCACTTCGCGATCAGCTCAACGCCGCACTCCTGAAGATCAAGGCCGATGGTACCTACGACGCGATCGTCAAGAAGTGGTTCGGCTCAGCGAATCAAGGTTAATCACTCACGCTTCGGACGCACGGCATGCAACTCGACTTTACCCCAGCACTGGCCGGTTGGTCCGACCTTGCCCACGGGACGCTGGTCACCGTCGAAGTCACTGCTGCATCTTTGATACTGAGTTGCCTGCTCGGGCTCTTGATCGGTATCGGCCGTCTCCATCCAGCGCGTCGCATCGTTTATCGCATTTGCACTGCCTATCTTGTTTTCTTTCGTGGCACGCCGCTACTGGTGCAATTATTCCTGCTGTTCTTCGGACTACCCCAGTTCGGCATCGTGTTGCCTGCCTTTGCCTGCGGCATGCTGGGCTTGGGACTTTACTCAGCGGCGTATGTATCGGAAATCGTGCGCGGTGCGATTCAATCCGTCGATCGCGGGCAGATGGAGGCCGCGCGATCGATCGGCATGTCGGAGGCGCAGGCGATGCGCGTCATTATTTTGCCGCAAGCCACGGTCCGCATGATTCCACCGCTCGGTAACGAATTCATCGCGTTGATCAAGAACTCAGCATTGGTGTCGCTTTTGACGATCGACGATCTGATGCACGAAGGTCAGAAGATCATCAGTGTTTCCTATCGCTCGCTCGAAGTCTATCTCGTCATTGCATTGGTGTATCTCGTGCTCACCCAGACCACGAATTACCTGCTTCATCGTATCGAACGCCGTTTGCGTGCAGAGGGCATGGTCCAATGAGCATGCCGTCCGAACCCATCGTTCGCATTGTCGGACTGACCAAATCGTTCGGCGCGCATCGCGTATTGAACGATATTCACTTCGACGTGCAGCCTCGCCAAGTCGTCGTCGTGATCGGTCCGAGCGGTTCCGGAAAGAGCACGTTTTTGCGCTGCTGTAATGGGCTCGAATCGCCGGAAAGTGGCAGCATCGACATCTGCGGGCATCGCCTCGTCGAGCATGGAACGATGCTCAACGAGCGCGACTTGAATGCATTGCGCACCCAGGTGGGTATGGTCTTTCAGTCGTTCAACCTGTTCCCGCATTTGTCGGTGCTGCATAACGTTACAGTCGGCCCGCGCATGCTGCGCGGTGCAACCAAAGCAGACGCAGAGACTGCAGCGCTTGCATTACTGAAAAAAGTCGGGCTTGAGCAAAAGGCAGATGCGATGCCGGCAAGCCTTTCCGGCGGGCAGAAACAGCGCGTCGCAATCGCGCGAGCGCTCGCGATGCAGCCGCGCGTGATGCTATTCGACGAGCCGACGTCTGCGCTCGACCCCGAGCTTGTCGGCGAGGTGCTGCAGGTGATGAAGCTGCTTGCGTCCGAAGGCATGACGATGATTATCGTGACCCATGAAATGGATTTTGCGAAAGACGTCGCAGATGTGGTCGTGGTCATGGATGCGGGCGAAATCGTCGAAGCCGGGCCGCCTGCACATATCTTTGCGGATCCGTCACAACCGCGCACCCGTGCGTTCTTGCAGGCGGTGCTTTCACGGCTTTGAGCGGTGGTGCATCGGTAGTGCATCGGTAGTGCGGTGACGTATGTGGAACGATTGCCTGGATATCATTAAATGAATGAAGCCTCTCACGCGCTGTTCGCGACGCACGCACTGCTGCCCGATGGCTGGCACCGAAACGTCATGCTTGAATGGAACGACGCGGGTACGCTTTTGAACGTGAAGTCTGATCTTTCGGAAGTACCTGTGGGCGTAATCACGGCTGCGGGCCCCGTCATTCCCGGTATGCCGAATCTGCACTCTCACGCCTTTCAGCGCGCGATGGCGGGGCTCACCGAATACCGTGCGAATGCCGCGGACAGTTTTTGGAGCTGGCGCGATTTAATGTATCGTTTCGCGGCTCGTATCACCCCTGAAACACTGGGTGCCATCGCGCGATGGCTGTATGTGGAAATGCTCAAGGCAGGCTACACATCGGTCTGCGAATTCCACTATGTACATCATGCGACCGATGGTCGGCGGTATGCCGATGCGGCTGAAATGGCGCAGCGAGCGGTCGATGCAGCGCGCGAGACAGGTATCGGCATGACGATGTTGCCCGTGCTCTACCAATACAGTGGATTTGGATCACTACCGCCGCGCGACGATCAACGTCGTTTCATCAACACGCCGGAGCAGTTGTTGAAACTGGTGGAAACGTTGCGCCGGGCCTGTCCGGAAAGCGGGGCCTTGCGCTACGGCGTCGCGCCACATTCGCTGCGTGCGGTGTCGCAAACGTCGTTGCGGGCGTTGATCGATGGGCTGGATGCGTTGTCGCCCGGCGCGCCGGTGCACATTCACATTGCGGAGCAGGTTGCCGAAGTAGATGCGTGTCTCGCCAAAGAGGGCGCACGGCCGGTTCAGTGGTTATTCGACCGCTTTGATGTGAATCCGCGTTGGTGCCTGGTTCACGCGACCCATGTGAATTCGGATGAAACGGTGCAGCTGGCCAGAAGCGGAGCGGTTGCGGGATTGTGTCTGAGCACTGAAGCGAACCTCGGCGACGGTTTTTTTCCGGCACAGGATTTCCTTGCGGCCGCGGGTACATTTGGTATCGGCTCGGACAGTCACATCGGGGTCGACTGGCGTGCGGAACTTCGATTACTGGAATATGGGCAGCGACTATTGCGACGCCAGCGCAATGTACTGGCGTCGCATTACACCGCGCAGGTCGCCGACCGTCTCTTTAAGGCGGCGCTTACCGGTGGCGCGCGAGCGACCGGTCGAGCAACGGGGAGGCTGGAAAGCGGCGCTCGCGCCGACTGGCTGGTGTTGGATCCGCAGCACCCGAATCTCGTCGAGCAATCCCCCGAAACCTGGCTGTCTTCGGTCGTGTTTTGCGAGCATGGAGAGACGCCGGTGCGGGACGTCTATGTTGGTGGCAATTGCGTGGTGAGCCACCGGCGTCATCGGGACGAGGCGCGCCACTATGCGGGTTATCGCAAGGCGCTGGCCTGGTTGCTCACCGACGGTTGATGCCATCTCGGCGACGTTGCGCACCGTATTCGCGCCGCCCCGCGCATCTCGCCG
>CAWUJR010000323.1:0-4883 GCA_963922375.1 uncultured Robbsia sp. | reverse complement strand
TCATCCTCCGTATCATCCGCGGCTGCATCGGCTCATTCGAGCGATGCATCAAGTGGCTCGGCAGCGGCTCGCAGCCCAGGTTTGCTCGCGGCACTCCAGGACTACGACGAAGACAAATTCCCCGTTGCATTGCGCGAGTTCAAGGCCGAAGCGATGCGGGGCAACCGAATTGCCGAATTCGACTACGCGATGATGCTGTTGAAAGGCGAAGGCGTGGATCCGGATATCCAAAACGCGTTGATCTGGTTGAAAAAGGCAGCAAACGCGAAAATGTCGCATGCCCAGTTCATTTATGGCCGTATGTACGACGAAGGTCAGTTCGTCCCTGCCGATCCGACGATTGCCCACGATTGGTTCATGAAGGCCGCAAGACAAGGCCATGTCCAGGCGGAGATTGCCCTTGCTACGCAATACATGGATGGTCGCGGCACACCGCGAGATTATTCGAAGGCCTTCACCTGGTATTTGAAAGCAGCAAAAAGTGGCGACGAAGCATCCGAATATATCGTCGCCAGCTTTTATGAGAAAGGCGGCGACGGCGTGAAGATCAATTACACCTCGGCGCGGCTTTGGTACGCGCTCGCCGCGCAACAGGGCGATTTGGCAGCGGCTGCCAAATACGCCGAAGTGGCCGCGCGTCAGAAAGAGACCCATTCGGACGATCCGGATCATGTGCCCCACCCGCACGCGCCTACGGCGCCTTCCTCGGCCAGCAGTCCCGCCACGCTGCTCTGATCGCCGGTGCGGGGACAGCGCCCCCGCCTTCCTAGGTTAAACCTGAATTGACCTTGCCACGGCGAGATGCGTACTCTACAGGTCGGTTCGGAGAGTGAATCTCTGTTCGGCATACGCACAAGAGCGAACCGTAGCAAACGTCATTGACCGCGTGGGCGACACAGCACATGAGGCGAGCCATGTCCGTCCACGCTCGCTTCCCGACCTCCCCGTCATCGAGACGAACACCCACCAACTGTGTGGCACAGACAGCGGTGTTCACAATAAAAAGAGGCGCCTCATGGCCGAAACAGCGGTAACCGAAATACCCCATGCTACGGGTGGCACAACAGGCCCGATCGTGAATGTCCAGCGCTTTATCAACGAACAGCGCTTTTCCGGCTTTCAATGGCTGATATTTGCGATGTGCTTCGTGATCGTATTGCTCGACGGCTTCGATACTGCGGCGATCGGGTTCATCGCGCCGTCGTTGCTCACCGAATGGCATCTGACACGACCTGCGCTGTCTCCTGTGCTGAGCGCGGCATTGTTCGGCCTCGCATGCGGCGCGTTGGCAGCGGGCCCCCTGTCGGACCACCTTGGCAGACGCGCGTTGCTGATAGGTGCCGTACTGGTCTTCGGCTGTGCATGCGTTGCATCCGCATTTTCGACCTCTCTGACCCAGCTCACCGTGCTGCGGTTCTTGACAGGGCTCGGACTCGGTGCGGCAATGCCCAATGCGGCAACGATGATGAGCGAATTTTGTCCGGACCGGCGTCGGGCCACGATCGTCAATTTGATGTTCTGCGGCTTTCCACTGGGCGCGGCGGTGGGCGGCTTCTTTGCCGCGTGGCTGATCCCGCATTTCGGTTGGCGCAGCGTACTGATCGTCGGTGGAGGGGCGCCGCTGCTGCTCGTGGTCGCACTGTCGCTGTGGCTGCCGGAATCTGTGCGTCACATGGTGGCCCATCGCTATGCATCCGCCAGGATCGCCGCAACGTTGAATCGCATCGCCGGCACCGGATCGATCACGAGCCGTCATGCACACCCCGCAATGGGTCGAGACGATCGGACAAGGGCGACGGACGCCCTCTCCGCCGCATCGATATTTGTCATGACCGAAACCGCCACGCCAACGGATGGACGCGGCGGTTTGCGACTGGTGCTGTCGCGACACTATCTGTTAGGGTCCGTGATGCTGTGGCTGGCGTACTTCATGGGTCTCGTGATTTTTTACGCATCGATCAACTGGATGCCGCTGTTGTTCAAAGAAGCCGGTCTCGGCCAGCAACGCGCGGCATTGATCTCGGCGCTATTTCCGCTGGGCGGCGTAGGTGCAGTGCTTTGCGGCGTGTTAATGGACAAATTCAACGCCACGCGAATCATCGCTGCCTGCTATGCGTTGACGGCCGTCAGTATGTATTGCATCGGCAAGGCGCTCGGCAACGTTGGATTATTGACGGTTGCCGTGTTCGCGGCTGGCGTACTCATGAATACCGCACAGTCGTCGATGCCGGCCCTCGCGGCAGCGTTCTACCCAACGCAGGGTCGCGCTACAGGTATCGCGTGGATGTTGGGTATTGGCCGGTTCGGCGGTATCGCCGGATCGTTTTTGGTGGCCGAACTTGCGCGGCAACAATTCACGATCAGCGGCATTTATGCGGTCGTGGCGATTGCCGGCGTGCTGTCCTGTCTCGCGTTACTGATCAAGGAAGCGGTGGCGCGCGGCGGCGCGCTGCCGCCGTTGGCAAAAAGCGAGTCACTCGGACATTGACGGACACCGCGCGCGTGGCAGCCTACCAGCCTATGTCTGTCAAGCGCGCGGCCGGCCGAACGGGGTCGAATAGAAAAAGCCCTGCATCCGACGGTGATCTGCGGATGCAGGGCGTTTTTTACATTGAACCTTGCGCTCAAACCTCTGATCGAAGCCTGCTATCGGAGGCTGAAATCAGAGGACAAGATAAGCGGTTCGATTAGAAGCGGTGGACGATACCCACGCCGGCCGCAAACATGCGTTGCGAGGCAGATGGTGCGCTGTTGAAACCATCGCCGATGGTCGCATTGGCGTTGATCACACTCGCGCTGCCGTTGGTACCCAGCGTCTGACCGTGCGAGCGCTGATACGCTTCCACCGCATACAAACCGGTGCGCTTGGACAACGCATAGTATTGCGTCAACGTTGCGGTCTCGTACTGCGCTTCGCTCGTGATGCCGTTCGCCTTCGTGGCACGGGTATAGCTGACGCCCGCCCCCAGATCGACCGGCAACGTGACCTTCCAGTGAAGCACAGCGCCCACGGTGTTGAAGATGGCAGTGTCGGTGAACTCCGAGTTGATACCCGGGATGTATTGCACGTTCGAATAGGTCACGGAAACGTCCCACGACGGATTGAACGTATAGCCTGCGGTCACCGCGATACGTTGCTGCGCCTGCGCCATCCGGTAGCCATAGGTCACGGCCGACACGCCCGCCTCACCGGCGGAGGTGGTGGTCGAGTTCACTGCATCGTAAGCACCGCCGCCAGGTGCCGCGTTGTTCGTACGCGTGATACCCGCCGCAATCCCAAAATTGCCAGCGACATATTGAATTGCGCCCGCCCACGTCGAGCCACGGTTGACGCTGCCGGCATTGCCGCCCAACGCGTAAGACCCGCTGAATTTGAAGCCGTACAGCGTGGGCGACGTATAGACGATCGAGCTATTGACCCGATAAATGGTATCCATTTGATCGAGATCGCCGGCGTGCGCGCCGTAGAAACCGGTCGTCCAATTCGTCGGGCTATACGCAGACAGCAGCGTGTAGTAAGACGTGTACTGACGCCCGAATGTCATCGAACCGTAGGTGGGGCTGGACAGTCCGACCCACGCCTGACCACCGAACATGGCGTTGGTGAATTGTTGCGAACCGTTCGGCGCGCCGAAGCGCGACTCGAGGTTGAAAATCGCCTTGTTACCCCCGCCCAGATCCTCGCTGCCCTTCACACCGAAACGGCTGCCCACCCATACGCCGTTCGCCATCTTGACAGCAGAACTGCCGCTCGCATTCGAGCCCAACGCGCCCTGGCTGCTTTGATACGACAGCGAGTTATCGACGACACCATACAGCGTGACACTGGACTGTGCGAATACCGGTGCAGCAACACAGACTGCGCCCATCGCCAGTGCGATCCGAGTTTTTACCAAACGAGACATGTCCACCCCTTGCCTATTATCAGCGCACGCTTCCTGGTTCCGCGACACCACACCACAGCGACGCGAAAATCCTTTTGCGATATGCAATTTTCAATTTGCGCAAATATATACGGTTAAGCAATAGCTGGATAGATCTGGAATACAATTATGTGACGCTTCTTTACGACACATCTTCCCAATTTCCACTTCGCACGCTACGCGCAATGGCTTCCAACGCCGACATGGTATCGATGGATTCCTCCTCAGTCGAACCGGTCCATTGCGTATCGCCGAGCGCCAACAGTCTTGCAAAACTCTCGGCTTCGGCACGGAAGCCGTCACATGCAGGTACCGTCAATACCTCGCGAAGCGTATCGGCAGCGATGCCTTTACGCCTGGCTTCTCCGCAGTGACCACTCTCACGAAGTTCATCGCGTAGCTGCCGCCGTCGAGCAGCGCACCGCCGCCGCGCGCAGGATCGAAACGGATATTGTGGGGATCCGAAAACGTGAAACCGAATGAGGCATGTAGCGTTTGCGGGCGACCGATCGCATGCTCTGCGAGCAGACGCTGTACTTCGAGCGTTTGCCGCTGTGCGCGATACGGATACGCTTCGACGAGGTGAACGCCGTAGGCCGGCTCGATCGCAAATTTGTTCGCGAAGGCGCGGCTTCTTTCCAGATCGCGGCTTGCTACAGCCACCACTTTGATCAATTCGGATGACGCAATCCCGTCGATGAGCGAACGGGCGATTTTCGCGTCACCCAACACGCCCATTCTGACCGGCTTCGCTTGTGCTTGAGCGGTCGCGTGAGTCGCGTCGCTCGTCTTACTCGTCAGATCGATGTCTTCCATTTGAAGCGTCCCCTGTAGGTTGGAGATGCGGTCACTCAGCGTCATCACGATAATGCACCGGATGGGACCTTACCCATGATCCGATCGGCAGCGCTGGCACCCCGCACGACACTGCGTGGGCACTTGGCAAAGCATCGCGATCGA
>CAWUJR010000322.1:0-4896 GCA_963922375.1 uncultured Robbsia sp. | reverse complement strand
GGCGACGGAGGCGCCTGCATTGTCCTCGTTCGCCAAATCGCGGGCCAATGCCGCATCGGCGCGATCCAGCGATGAGCGGTAGTCACGATCGTCCAACGTTGCCAACCATTCTCCGCGATGCACCAGCTGATTGTCCTTTACCGTCACCGTCGCGATTTGCCCGGAGATACGCGGTGCGATGGTCGCATAATGCACGGTCACATACGCATCGTCGGTGCTCACCGCCGTCTTCGGCCGGAAGATGATCCAGAGCACGACCGCTACGAAGATGACGACGACGACCGCCGCCGCCATCAACGGCCAACGCGAACGCCCGTGGCGGGTGTTGCCCTTTTGCTCAGGTGCAGGGCGATCGTTTTGTCCGGACGCGTCCGGCGTGTGGCTTTCCTCGGCCATATAAGCAAACTCCGTTATTTTTTGGCGAGTTGAATACGCGGCGGCAGCGTTCTCACAGGGATCAGATACAGCACCACCATCAAGCAGACCGTCAGCGCAGCGATCACCAGATAGCTGTCACTCAGCGTCATGACCACCGATTGCGTATGAATGGCACGATAAAATGCGCTTAACGCACCGGGCACACGCGGCGTCCCGTCGGGCATGAGCGGTGTGGGATGCTGCGGCAGAAGCGACGGTGCCTGTACCGTCGCGAACCGGTTCTGCCCGGTCTGGTCTAGCAAACGGCTGGTGTGCAAGCCGCCGCGCCAGCGTTCGATCAACTGGATCATCCAGACGCCGGTCGCCTCGGCAATCGCACGCGGCGTATTGAACAGTGCTGCGGCAAACGGACCCTCTTTGGGATCCAGCGTATTCGTGGTCATCAGCAGAAGCGACATCACCACCATCGGCTGGCCTATCGCCTGGCACGCCTGCCACAGATAAAATTGATCGCGATTCCAGAACACGTTCAGGAACGCGCTACCGATACAGGCGCTCAGGATCAGCAGCAGGCCGATGAAACTGATCCATCGGGCATCCACCCACGCGTAATCGAGTAGCTTTGCCATCACCAGCAGCATCACCATCTGAGAAGCGGCCACCAGCAGCGTCACCGGATAAGCCTGAATGGGCCGATAACCCTGAACCTCTTGCAGGTAGGTGATCGGCAACTGCGACGACGACAGTCCGATCAGCAGGAACAGAAAGAGCGCGATGATGCCGTACAGCAGATTGCGTCGACTCAATAACTGAATTTTGAACCACGGCAGCGGATGGAACCATTGGCGCAGTAGGAACAACGGCAAGCCGACGCCGCTCAACAGCGCGAGCACACAGATCAACGGCGAGTTGAACCAATCCAGGCGATCGCCTTGCTGCAGCATCGTGCTCAGGCTACCCAGGCCAATGACGGCAAACAGCAAGCCCAGCCAATCTCCTTCGCGCAACCGCTCCAGGTGGATGTCGTCTTGCGGCATGCCGAACCAGACGAACGCGGCGGACACCGCACAGAAAGGGATCGCCTGGAGAAACACGAATTGCCAGCCGACCGCATCGACCCATAGTGCCGCCAACGTTGTGGAGAACGCCGGCGTGAACGTGGCCGTCAATGCATACGCGGCGAGTCCATATAGCCGAATCGGCGGACTCAGTACGCGCAATGCGGTGGCCATCAACACCGGAATCGACAGACCGCCGGAGATGCCCTGTACGACCCGCAGCAGATAGATGAAAGAAAGATTGTCCGTGCTCGGAATCAATATCGTCGAACCGAAGTTCAATGCGATGATGAACAGAATAAAACGGCGGGGCGAGAACGTGACCGAGCACCACGGTGCGACCACCATGCCAAAGACTTCACCGGTGATATACAGGCTTCTGATCCAGGTGCCGGGGTCGTTACTCAAATGCAGGCCACCCAGGATGTCGGCGATCGCGGTCGACGACACTTGGTCGTTGAACTCACCCGCCATCGCCGTGAGCAACACGCCAAGCAGCCCCAGCAGCGCGTGCTTATCGACCTTCGTTGTCATTGATTGGGGGACGCTGTCATTGATGAAATTCCGTTACTGCGTGTGATCGATGCGTGCGCCTGACGCCCGCCGTCGTGAGGGACACGTGGTGCGTGCAAACCCGGGTAGGCGAGCGCGTCGCTCTGTGCAAGAGACGGGCCAGCACCCCGATCATTCCAGCACGAACGCGCGACCTCTGCAGCGGCTCGAGAAAATCGCGTGTCATCCGAATCGTCCGCAGGGCCCGGGCGATGCGCGACATTGGCCTACTGCCCAGGCAACAGCGTCTGCTTCCGAGGTAGGTCAATATGTCGCATGACAAGCGGTGAGGAAGACCGAGAACGGGAGCGCGGGTGGCCCCCCTCCCGTCATTCGATGGCATCACCGAGGGCGGCGTCAATGCAGTGATGATGCTATTGTTGCAAAGGCCCGGCACAAATTGACATCGCCGGAGAACGAGACATACCGAGTCGGCATGAGAAACATTGCACTGAGTTTTTTCCGTTATCACCGGCGACTCGTCGGCGCCATTCTGCTGGGAATAGTGGTCGGCATATTCGTTCCCGGCCACTGGAGCGCGATCGAAAGGCCATTGCTCGGTTGGAACGCGACGGTCTGGTGCTATTTGGTATTGCTGTGGTGGATGATGGTGCGCGAGAAGTATGAAGGGCTGCGTGGCATGGGCGATCGTGAAGACGAGAGCGCTGTCATCGTGTTGCTCTCGGTGACTTTCGTGACGTTGGCGAGCATCGCCGCGATTGTGTTCGAGCTGTCGACGACGAAGGGTGCCACCGGCGACGCGCAAAAAAGTTTGCACATCATTTTGTCGACGATCACGTTGCTGGGCGGTTGGTTGCTTGTGCCCACGGTCTTTACGATCCACTATGCGCGGATGTATTTCGTCTCAGGGGACCACGCCCCGGTGTTTCGCTTCCCGGAAGAAAAGGTGCGGCCGGACTATCTCGATTTCGCCTACTTTTCCTTCACGATTGCGGTCGCGTCCCAGACATCCGATGTCGCCGTCGCCTCGTCTCAGGCGCGACGGTTCACGTTGTTGCAGTCGGTACTCGCCTATTTTTTCAATCTGGCGATCATGGGTCTATCGATCAATGTCGCTGCGGGTTTCTTGAGCTGACACGTCGGGATCGATCGGCATTGCTACGGAGTGGACATTGTCGACACGACTGTATTTTTATACAGTAATCTGGCAGAATGATCGGCTACTGCTAGATTGGACGTACTGCACTACCGATGGCCTCGAACCAAGCACACCACGCGACCGGATGGCCGGCGGGCATCGTTGCCGCCGCGCTCGTCGCGAAAGACAGTAACAGCGGTCCCTTTTATGTCTGGTGTCTTTTGGCGCTCCTTGCGGGTGTCGCGGGCGGCACCGCGCCGGATTGGCTCGAAGTAGCATGGTGGTCCTCGCGCCGTCGATTGTGGATTACCCACCGCACGATCACGCACTGGGGCATTGCCTGGATCGGGTTGTTGCTCTGGTCCTATCGCTGCATGCCGGCGCAGCCGTGGTATGCCGTCCCTTTCGGTTTCGCCTGCGGCGGCTTGATGCATCTACTGGCGGATTGGCCGAATCCGCTCGGTGTCCCCTGGATTTTGGGCCGTCACTCGCTCAATTTATGGAACAGCGGTAAATGCGATATGGTTGTCGTCACGCTGGCGTGGTTGGCGGCGTTTTTTGTCGGCGATCATGTGTGGTTTCACGGCATTCATGAACTGACGCTACTGCAGATCGTCCGAACCTGACGATCGGAGATGCGTTGTATGCTGTGCCTATCGTCCTGCGGTGTGTCGCGCCGTGTGTATCGCCCGCATGCGTGTCGACGTTTTCCGTTCCCCTATTTGCCATATACCGATTACGATGACCGCTTCTCCGCTTCACTTGACCGCCGTCGATCTGGCCACGGATCCCCGCGCCGCGCGCTATCACAAGCAAGAGACCGTGGAGGTCGAATTCGCGACCCGGGACGGCGTGCTGGAAAGCCTCGAGGGACCGAACGCATATCGTGCCGGCGATGCATTGGTGCGTGCGCAGACAGGTGAGCGATGGGTCGTCTCGCGCGATCGCTTCGTGCCGAAATACCAGGCGATCGAACCCTTGACGTTCGGTGCCGATGGCGCGTATCGCAATATCCCAGCCCCGGTCTGGGCTGTCCGGATGGTCGAGCCGTTCACGATCGCGCGGTCTGCCGGCGGCGACGTATTGAGCGGAGAGGCGGGGGACTGGCTATTGCAGTATGCGCCAGGCGATTATGGCGTCGTACAACAGATGCGCTTTGCGCGAGTGTATCGAGCGATCTGAATAGGGATCGCTCGATACACCTTACTGCGTCATTGCTTGGCAGGCGGTGTAGCCGGCATTTCCCAGCCGCCGCCCAACGCCAGGAACACATTGATCTGATCCTGCGCGACTTTGCCTTCAGCGGCGGAAACCTGTGCATTGACTGACGTCAACGTGCGCTGCGCGTCCAGATCATCGAGGAACGACTCGCGCCCTACTAGATAGAAGCGATGTGTCTGTGCTGCAGACTGTTCGGCCGATTGCTGCGCATCGTGCAATGCATCCATCCGACCGAGATCGCCGGCATAGGTGGCCAGACGGCTTTGCGTTTCACGCAGCGCGTTGAGTACAACGCCATCGAATTGCGCCAATGCGACGTCGGCACCAACATGGGCTTCGCGGATCCGCGAACGTGTGCCGTTTGCCGGAATCGTCCAACTGATCAGCGGTCCGAAGCCCCATCGATTGGTCGCGGGTTGAAATAGGTCACCGGCAATGCCGGTCGTGCCGGCAGACACCCCGAACGCGACATTCGGGTACAGCGCCCCGACGGCCACACCGATTTGCGCGGTGGCGCTGGCCAAGCGTCGCTCTGCTTCGCGTACGTCGGGACGTCGACGCAGCAGCGCTGCACCATTTCCTACCGGC
>CAWUJR010000321.1:0-4903 GCA_963922375.1 uncultured Robbsia sp. | reverse complement strand
GCCGCGCTCAACGCTCCCCCCACCCTGCCCCGCCCAACCCCGGGCATCCGCGCGCCCGCCAAGGCCGCGGGGCACGGGGGGGCCGAAGGGGGGACGGAAGGCGTGACGGTAGACGCGAGCGTGGCGACGGAAGCCGCGCAGCTGAGCGCAGACGCCGACGCCGAGGTGTCACGCCGTGCGCTCGGTCAGGCGTTCTTCAATGCGATTTTCAACGACCTGCACACGCCGACAGCGTTGGCGAATCTGTGGAGCGTCGTCAAAAGCGATGCGCTGACGGCAGCGCACAAGCTGGATCTCATCGCGCAGTTCGACGAGATTCTCGGGCTGGATCTGCTGGCCGATGTGGCAGCCCGCATCACGCCCGCACAGCAGGCAATGATCGACGAGCGTGTGGCAGCAAGAGCGGCGAAAAACTGGGCACGTGCGGATGAACTGCGGGCCATCCTGATCGCGGAAGGCGTCGATCTGATGGACGGAAAAGTGTGACGATGTTCGGTCGGATTCACCGATCAGAGTCGGGACGATCGCGCGCGACGAGACGAAGATAATCGGTGAGCGGCGCGGTCGTCAGCGGCTTGACCATGACGCGGACCGTATGACTGAGGGTCCCCATGGCGACGTCGTGACGTTCGCGTGCGTGTATGAATCCGACTCGTTCCCAGAAACGTTCGGCACGGGTGTTGCCTTGGATCACACCGAGGCGTAACCACTGCGCGCCCTGACGACGGGCCCAATGCTCGAGCGCTTCGAATAGCGCTTTTGCGACGCCTTGCCCGTGCTGCCGCGTCTCGAGCATGAACAGGCCCACGTGCCAGACGCCGGGTACGAACGTGTCGGAAACGAGTGTCGCAAACGCGACCAAAGATGACGTGCTATCCACAAAACCGATCAGGTATTGGCGGTCGAACTGCCAGTCGGCGGGCGGCGCGCTACTCATTTCTTCGACGGCCTCGTTCGGACCAGGCGGCTGACCGTTTGCCAGCACGCCATAGTCGGGATTACGGTCGAAAAATGCTTGTACCGCCGGCGCATCCGCAAGCGTCAGCTCGATCGCGCGAATGCGATCGATTTGAAACAATGTGATTGTCGACCATTCGTGCATACATCGCTCCGATGATTCGTGGGTTGACATCGATTCGCGACAGTATGACGGATCTACCCATGCCCTCCAATGCCTTATAAAATGAGTTCCTGATCGATTCTCAGTCGTTCGCATACCGCCTTCGTGGTCACGCTATGGACGCAGATGTTCGCTTCGCACGCTGGCAAGACATCAGTCCGTCACAGAAGGCGGCAGTCGAGCAATTGGCGATAGACAAGCAACAGGTGCAGTATGCGGGGCCGACGGATCGTGCCGTTGCGGCAAGCGCGTCCGATGTCAGCGGCGACGTGCAAGGGCTCGTGATTTTCCACCGCGATATCGTGGTTGGCTTGCTGTTATTGAAGCGACGTGGGTCGCTGCCAGAGTGGGCGGTACGTCGCGCGGCAGTCGTGTCCGCGCTGCGTATCGATCAGCGTTTCCAAGGACAGGGCATCGGCACGACTGCGCTAAAACTGCTGCCTATCTGGTTGTCGCGAGAATGGCCCGAGATCACGTGCATCATGCTCTCCGTCGACGAAGCGAACCTGCAAGGGCGGCGCGTTTATGAGAAAGCCGGCTGGGTGGACAGAGGCATGCGCGTCGAGGGCCGAATCGGATGGGTGCGTTTCATGCGTTTCGATCTCACAGCGTCGCGACGCTTTGGACGATGAATAACGATCGCACCGCGAGCCGATACACGTCGCGGACAGAACCGATTACAACAACGCCTCTAAAGAGAACAGCGCCTTGCCTTCTATCGATCTCACGCTCTACGCCGATGCCCAATTTGTCAGCCCATATGCGATGTCTGTCTTTGTCGCGCTACGGGAAAAAGGTCTGCCATTCAAGCTGCTGACTGTCGATCTGGCCGCCGGTGCGAACCGCGCGCCGGAATTTGCGACGACATCCCTGACGCAGCGCGTCCCCGTGTTGGTGCATCGCGATTTGGCGTTGTCGGAGTCGTCTGCCATCACCGAATATATCGACGACGTCTTTCCGGGGCCGCATCTGTACCCCGTCGACCCCAAGCTGCGCGCACGGGCCCGGCAAATTCAAGCCTGGTTGCGCAGCGATCTTCTGCCGATCAGAATCGAGCGTCCAACCGATGTGCTGTTCTATGGCCCTTCGTCCGTGCCCCTGTCCGCCGCATCGCGAGCGGCCGCGGAAAAACTCTTCATGGCCGCAGACGTCATGATCGAGTCGAGCGCAGAAAACGTCTTCGGCGATTGGTGCTTGGCCGATCTTGACCTGGCCGTCATGTTGAACCGACTTGTAATGAACGGCGATCCTGTTCCGGAAAAGCTTGCCGATTACGCGCTTCGTCAGTGGCAACGGTTGTCTGCGCAACAGTGGGTCGGGTTGGAACGACGCTGATCGCGCGGCGCCGAGGGCGCACAAAAGTGGCCATTTCAAGGGTCTTGAAACCGGTAATTTTGCCCGCCGTACCCTTCACACAACACATCCCAAAACCCCGCCGACCGCCTCTGCCCACCCTCCACATAATCTCACGACTGCCACAATTAAAGGGCTGTATGATAGGCGGCGAGTGAAAAACATGAACTACGGAGAGTATCTTGAGCGGACGCGACAGCTTGGCTAGCATTCTTAAAAAGGACGAGAACAAGATCCTCGGCGCTTGGGCGGCGGCGCAGATTTCGGGCGGCACCCAATCGGGCTTGCTGTCAGAGGGGGAAATTAAGGAATCATGCCGTGTCTTCCTGTCTTTGTTTGCCGAGGCAGTAAAAACCGACTATGACGAGCGACTGGCGGGCGAGACCTGGGAGCCGATTCGGCGCCATCTGGACGGCATGTCACGCGAGCGTGTCCTTCAGGGCTTTAGCCCAGAAGAGACCGCGATGTACATCTTTTCGCTGAAGAAGCCGCTTTTTGACATCCTGCGCAAGGAAATCACCGACGCAGCGCAACTGGCTGACGAATTCTGGAAACTGAGTCAGGTGCTCGACAAATTGGGCCTGGTCACCGTCGATTCCTACCAAAAGGGTCGTCAACAGATCATTGAGCGCCAACAGCAGGAATTGCTGGATCTGACCACGCCGGTGGTGCGTCTGTGGGACTCGATTGTCGCATTGCCGCTGATCGGCACGTTGGACAGCGAGCGCACCCAGGTAGTGATGGAAAGCCTGCTCGAATCGATCGTCGAGAACGAGGCCGCGATTGCCATTATCGACATTACCGGTGTGCCCACTGTCGACACGCTGGTCGCGCAGCATTTGCTGAAAACCGTTGCCGCAGCGCGCTTGATGGGCGCGGAGTGCATTATCAGCGGCATTCGCCCGCAGATCGCGCAAACCATCGTGCATCTTGGCGTGGAACTCGGCGACGTGGTCACCAAGGCGACGCTGGCGGAGGCATTGAAGGTGGCGCTGCGCCGCGTCGGGCTGACCGTGGCAAAGCTTAGCGCGACGAAGACGGAAGCGTAACGATGGAGCAGATTCCTGTCCTCAAGCTTGGTGAGTTCCTCCTGGTTTCCATCCAGGTCGAATTGCACGACGAGCTGGTGTTGAATTTACAGGATGACCTGACCTCACGAATCGAGAAGACGCGTGCCAAGGGTGTGTTGATCGACATCTCGGCGCTCGAAATCGTGGACTCGTTCATCGGTCGCACGCTCGGACATATTGCCGCGATGGCGCGGGTGATGGACGCGGCCACCGTGCTGGTGGGCATGCGCCCCGCGGTCGCCATCACACTGGTCGAGTTGGGCATGTCATTAAAAGGCATTCGAACCGCCTTGGACGTGGATAAAGGGATGGCACTGCTGCGAGCATCGCTCGATGCGGACGGCAATCCGTGATAGTCGCCCAACGTCAGGATGTATTGGAAATACGATCGGCAGAACAGGCGAACCTCGCACGAAAAACTGTTCAGGATTGGGCTACCCGTTTGGGTTTCAGTACGCTTGATAAAACGAAATTTGTGACTGCGGCCAGCGAGCTGGCAAGAAATACGTTTGTCCATGGTGGAGGCGGCACCATGACCATTAGCGAAGCCACGAAGGACGGTCGACTCGGCATCAAGCTGGTGTTCGAAGACAAGGGGAAAGGTATCCCCGATATCGACAAAGCGTTGACAGACGGTTTCAGCACCGCAAAGAGTATGGGCTTGGGGCTGGGTGGTGCACGGCGCCTGGTCCAGGAATTTGAGATAAGTTCCAAAGTGAACGAAGGTACACGAGTGAGCATTACCCAATGGAAGCGGCGATAGCGCTGAGCGATCAGAGCGGCGTGGGAGAAGCACGCCGGCAAGCGGTGCAGATGGCGAAATTGCTGGGCCTTTCCGACAAACGCCAGGCCGATGCGGCATTGGTGGTGTCGGAAGCCGCCACGAACATCTTGAAATATGCGGGGAGCGGCGACATTCTGCTGCGCTCGTTTCCGGTCTTAGACGCCAGCGGTCTCGAGATCCTGGCATTGGACAAAGGCCCTGGCATTGCCGACCTGGCCATGGCGAAGAGCGACGGTTATTCCACCGGCGGCAGCCTTGGCGCAGGCCTTGGCACGATTTCGCGGCATTCGACCGTGTTCGACATCTATTCGCTACCGGATCTCGGGACAGCGCTGGTGTCGCAGATTACCCCTGACATTCGTTCCGTCCCGTTGCCGGCATCGGCAGCGGGACCGGCGCTTGCGATAGGGGTGATGTCGACACCGAAACCGGGGCAACAAGTCTGTGGCGATGGTTGGGCCGCGCGCACGGCCGCCGGTCGTCAGTGGGTGACGCTACTCGATGGCTTGGGGCATGGGCCCCTTGCTGCGGAAGCGTCGCGCAAGGCCGTATCGGCATTCGACGGCGTGCGGCCCG
>CAWUJR010000320.1:0-4936 GCA_963922375.1 uncultured Robbsia sp. | reverse complement strand
GTTGCCCGCGACATCGGACGCGGCGGACGCGCGGGTGTCGCCCAACAACCGGGCGGCAAGGGCGGCGAGTCCCCGCACCGGCAGAATGAGCCAGGCAGGGCGGTTCGCTGCCTCGTAACGGATTTCATAAGCCGCTTTCTCGACCAGGAACAGGTCGATCAGCGCGCGCTCGGTGTCGGCGTCGGCCAATGGCTGCGGCGCCTTGGCGATCTCTTCGCGGTAAGCACTCAGGAAGCGCTCACGCGCGCGGGCGCTGAACTGTTCCAGCAACGCGCGCCGACGCTCATTTGCCGGTACCGAGGACGAGGCAGCTTCGGCGGGCATCGCCGCGGCGCCCGCATAGGACAGTGAGCGCAATAAGCCGGCGACATCGCGGAACGGGCTCATCTTGCGACGCCGTTCATCGACACTGCGGGCCGGCTCGCCCTCGAAATCGATCAGATAGGCATCCAGTTGCGCGACCAGCACTTGGCCCAGGTGGAAGTCGCCATGAATGCGCGTGCGCAGTGCGGTGGCACGCTTGGCGACAATTTTGCCGACCGCCTCTACCAGTCGTTCACGTCGGTCAAGCAGGCTCGATGCCAGTTCGTGGCCGTCTCGGTCCAAATGCGACACGTTGGCGGCAAGCACGTCGAGCGATTCGTTCAACAGCGCCAGCGTTTCATCGATCCACGATTGGACGTCGGCGTGGCTTGCAACTTCGGGTGCGAAGGCGGGATCCTCTGTCGGCGACGCAAGCAATGCGTGCAATTCACCCAGGCGTTTGCCGATCGCCCCAGCCATCGCCCCGTAATTGTCGATCGAGTTCTCAAAGTCGACGCTGCGGATCGGTTCCGCATTCGAGTTCTCGTCCACACTGACTGCCACCGCCAGATCGTCCGTGACACGACGCAGATAGTCGAGCGACCAATTCCACGCATCGCCCTGATTGTCGACAAACCCCTGCAGGATGCCCAAGGTGTGCGGCACGCCGTTGGCGTCGGTACGGACGATTTCACCGAGCAGGGACGCGGTATTGGCGAACCCGCGCTGGGTCAGGTAGCGGCTGACTTCCGCCTCCGGATGGATCCCCGGGACAATGCGGCGCACCAGCTTCAGTACCGCTTGATCGTCGATCACCAGCGAGCTGTTGCTTTGCTCGGCGGCTAGCCAGCGGATCTCGGGCGGCGTCGCAAATGTCAACGTTTCCAGCAGATTCGACGGTTGGAACGTCACGACGCCTTCCGGCGTGTCGACGCTCGCTTCCTCGCGCAACAGTTTCAGCACCGTCTCCGGCAACGCTTGAAGCGCGAACGCATCGGTCAGATAGCCGACCGTCCGTCCGCTGCGAACGCGTGCCAGTGCCAGTTGCTGCGGCAGCGGCGATGCCGTGCCGGTGCCGTCCCACGAAACGGCCATTGGCAGAAAATAGCGATCGGTGCGCGGGCCGCTGGCGGTTTGCAGGTCCGCCTCGACTTCTGCCAGCAACAGATTGGCGATGCCGGGATCTTTCGGCGACATCAGCGTGTAGTACGCGAGCCGCACCGCGCCCAATTTCGCGTCCTTCGCAGCAAACCAGCGGCGTTTGTTCAGATAGAACGGCAACACTTCCGTTTCGAGCGTGCGTTGCTGTGCGGTCGCGCTCGGCAACTGCACACCCTTGCGCACGACGAAGGTGACAAACTCGGGCAACTGTTCGGATGGCATTGCACTCCAGGACGGACGCGAGGCGCCCGCACACAAGTTGAACCAATAGAAACCATACGGCGGCATTGTCAGCAGATAGGTCAACTGCCCGATCGGCGGGAAGGCCGAATCCGCGGTCATTTCGACCGGCACGTGGCCCGCAAACTCGGACAGATCCAATTCGACCGCCTGCGGCGCGCGTGACAAGTTCGCCACACAAAGCAACGGCGCTTCGCCATCGAGCTCGCGCAAATACGCCAGTACCTTGCGATTCGACGGCTTGAGAAAGCGCACTTTGCCACGACCGAAAGCCTGCTTCGCACGACGCGTCACGAGCATTCGGCGCATCCAGTTGAGCAGCGAATGCGGATCACGACTTTGCGCTTCGACATTGATGGCATCGAAGCCATACAGTGATCCCATGACGGGAGGTAGCACAAGTTGTTCCGGGTCCGCACGGGAAAACCCGCCATTGCGATCCGACGACCATTGCATCGGCGTACGCACGCCGTCGCGGTCTCCCAGATGGATGTTGTCGCCCATCCCGATCTCGTCGCCGTAGTAAATGACAGGCGTCCCGGGCATCGACAACAACAGCGAGTTGATCAATTCGATGCGGCGGCGGTCACGTTCGAGCAGCGGCGCCAGTCTTCGCCGAATGCCCATATTGATCCGTGCGCGACGATCGCTCGCGTAGGTGTTCCACAGGTAGTCGCGCTCCCGGTCGGTCACCATTTCCAGTGTCAATTCGTCGTGGTTACGCAAAAAGATCGCCCACTGGCAGCCGTCCGGAATTTCGGGCGTCTGGCGCATGATGTCGGTGATCGGAAAACGATCCTCACTCGCGATGGCCATATAGATGCGCGGCATCAGCGGGAAGTGGAACGCCATATGGCACTCGTCGCCCTGACCGAAATACTCCTGCACGTCTTCCGGCCATTGATTCGCCTCGGCGAGCAGCATCCGATTCGGAAATGCCGCATCCAGGCTGGCCCGGATCTTTTTCAGAACGTCGTGCGTTTCGGGCAGGTTTTCGTTGTTCGTGCCGTCGCGCTCGACCAGATACGGAATCGCGTCCAGTCGCAGGCCGTCGACGCCCATTTCCAGCCAGAATTTCATCACCGACAACACTTCTTGCAGCACGCGGGGATTGTCGAAATTCAAATCCGGCTGGTGCGTATAGAAGCGATGCCAGTAATATGCGCCGGCAACGGGGTCGTGCGTCCAGTTCGAGGTCTCGGTGTCGTTGAAGATGATCCGGGTACCGGTGTATTTTTTGTCGGTGTCGGACCACACGTAGTAGTTGCGATGATTCGATCCGGGCTTGGCGAGACGCGCACGCTGGAACCAAGGGTGCTGATCCGAGGTGTGATTGATGACGAGCTCGGTGATGACCCGCAGTCCGCGCGCATGGGCCTCAGCGATAAAGCGCTTGAAGTCGCCAAGCGTGCCGTAGTCCGGATGCACGCCGCGATAATCGGAGATGTCGTAGCCGTCGTCGCGACGCGGCGACGGGTAAAAAGGCAATAGCCAGATGACATCGACGCCAAGCTCGGCGATGTAATCGAGCTTCGAGAGCAGTCCTGGAAAATCGCCGACGCCGTCGTTGTTCGAATCAAAAAAAGACTTCACGTGCAGCTGATAGATGATCGCGTCTTTGTACCAAAGCGCATCATCCTTCAGCAACGCCACTTTCCGGTGTTTCATTGCACTGCTCCTCATTCCTCGGCCTGCGCTACTTATCTATGTACGGCGTTCTGGACCTGCTCGCCACGTTCGACGCCTTCCGCATACGCTTCAAGCGAGGTCTGCGCGAGCGCCGCGACGCGGCCCGGTGCTGACACGCGACGAATCGCGAACGGCATCACTTGTGGGTCGATACGGATCGTTTGATATTTGCCGCGCCATTCGAAACGCTCGCCGCTCACCAGGTCCTGCGCATGCAATGCATCGTGATCGGCCAGCCCCCATTTCCACAACGGCAGTTCTATGCTGGATTCCTGCAGTCCTTCCGGCACGAGAGAAATGGCGATCAACAACACGTTGTCGCGGTTTTCGGTCGCTTTCTCAAAAAACAGCAGATTAGGATTGGACGATGGCAAGAACGTCACGCCCAGATGGCTGTGAAGGGCGGGGTTCACGCGGCGAATTCGATTCAACAGGGTGATTTCACTCACGATATTGCCCGGTCGCTCCCAGTCCCAGCGTCGGATCTGGTATTTCTCGGAGTCCAGATATTCTTCGCTGTTTGGCAGTGCGGCAGCCTCGCACAATTCGAAGCCGCTATAGACGCCCCATACACCGGCCAATGTCGCGGCCAGCGCGGCCCGCAGCACGAATCCGGCGCGGCCCGAGCGTTGCAGGAAGCGCGGATTGATGTCCGGTGTGTTGACGAAGAAGTTCGGTCGAAAAAACTCACGGGCGGGCGTTTGCGTGAGTTCCGTCAGGTAATCAACAAAGTCCTGCTTGGTTTCGCGCCATGTGAAATACGTATAGGACTGCGAGAAGCCCACCTTCGCGAGTCGGTTCATTACCTTCGGACGGGTGAACGCTTCGGAGAGGAAAATGACCTGCGGATGGCGGCGCCGGATGTCGCCGATCATCCACTCCCAAAACGGCAGCGGTTTCGTGTGCGGATTGTCGACGCGGAATATGTCGACGCCGGTGCCGATCCAGAACAGGATGACGTCGCGCAATTCCAGCCACAGCGCGGGCACCGCGTCGTCCGCATAAAAGTCCGGATTGACGATGTCCTGATATTTCTTCGGCGGATTTTCCGCATAACGCAAGGACCCATCGGGGCGCCATGCAAACCAGCCAGGGTGCTGTTTCAACCATGGGTGATCAGGCGAACACTGAATCGCGAAATCCAGTGCGATCTCCAGTCCGTGCGCCCGCGCGGCCGTCATCAGACTCTTGAAGTCGTCGAAGCTGCCCAGTTCCGGATGAATGGCGGTATGACCACCATCGGCTGACCCGATTGCATAAGGGCTGCCGACGTCCGTCGGCCCCGGCGTGAGCGTGTTGTTCGGGCCTTTGCGGTTCGCGAGTCCGATTGGGTGGATCGGCGGAAAATACAGCACGTCGAAGCCCATGGCGCTCACTGCCGGCAATCGCGAGATGACGTCGATGAAGGTGCCATGACGGTGAAGATCGCCGGACTGCGAGCGCGGGAAGAGTTCGTACCAGTTCGCGAAACCGGCCGCCGAACGCTCAGCCAGGATGCCGAGCGCCACCGGGTGCCGTACGCGGAAGTCGCGATGACGGCTGG
>CAWUJR010000319.1:0-4969 GCA_963922375.1 uncultured Robbsia sp. | reverse complement strand
CTGACGCCGCGACATAGCCGGCGTCGAATCGCCTGCCCCCGGCACGTCGGCAATGCCGGGCGTCCACGCCGCAGCGATCGCGGGACGGACGCAATCTCGAGAACGCTGGTAAGGTAGTTGAATGGGTTCAATCTTTCACGCAACAGGGAGAAACAGATGAGCGCTCTGGATAAAGCTGGCGACAAGATCAACGATGCAGTAACGGAAACCACGAAGGCAGGCCGCCGGTTCGCACGCGAGGCGTCTGTCGCCGGCGATGGCGCGGGTGCCGACGTCCGATCGCTGCTGAAGGATATCGAGGCCGCGCTGAAGGAAGGCCAGGATGACGACGTCGGCGCATTGCGTGCGCGACTCGAAGGCCGCCTGTCCGACGCGCGTTCCGCTTATGACGATGTGCAGTTGACGATCCGCCAGAAGCTGAGCGCCGCCGCCTCGACGACGGACGACTATGTGCGCGACCGGCCCTGGGAAACGGTCGCGGCGGCAGCGGGCTTGGCGTTCCTCTTCGGCATCATCATCGGCCGTAGCTAAAGCCGTTCGCGGCGTCCGGACATGGCGTGTGGCGGTCCTGAGTGCACAGACCCACCGCCGCCGACAGCGGCATAAAAATGAAAAACCCCGCCAGACTCGCGTCTGGCGGGGTTTTTTAATCCGCTATCGGAGATTAATCCGAAGCCTTCATCGATACCGTATCCAGCAGCGACTTCGTACCCTTCTTGTAGTCGTACAGCGAGATCACCGGTGCCTTCACGTCGCCGTGCGCGGTGAACTCGGTCGTGCCCAGCACGCCCTTGAAGTCCGTCGCGGGCATGGCGGCCAGGATCTTCGCCTTGTCCACCGAGTTCGCACGCTTCATCGCATCGACAATGATATAGACGGCGTCATACGTGAACGGTGCGTAAATCTGGATCGGCTGACCGAAACGCGCTTGATAGCGTTGCGAGAACGCAGCGCCGCCCGGCATCTTTTCCAATGCCATACCGGCTTGCGAGCAAACGATGTTGTCGGTCGCGTCGCCTGCCAGTTGCGCGAGCTGCTCGGTGCAGACGCCGTCGCCAGCCAGGATCTTCGACCTGATCGCCAACTGACGCGCTTGCTTGGCGAACGGGCCGCCGGTCGCGTCCATGCCGCCGTACATGATCACGTCAGGACGTTCCGACTTGATCTTCGTCAAGATTGCGCGGAAATCCACTGCCTTGTCGTTCGTCGCGTCATGCGACAGCACCTTGATGCCCAGTGCTTTCGACTTCTTTTCGAACTCGTCCGCCAAACCTTGGCCATAAGCAGTCGCATCGTCGACGATCGCCACCGACTTTGCCTTCAGCGTGGTGTCGGCATAGGTTGCCAGCGCCGGGCCTTGCTCAGCATCGGTTGCGACGTCACGGTAGGCCGTCTTGAAACCTTGTTGCGTGTAGGTCGGGTTGGTTGCCGACGGCGAAATCTGAACGATGCCTGCGTCGCTGTAGATCTTCGATGCCGGAATCGTCGTTCCCGAATTCAAGTGACCGACGACAGCAACCACGCCATCATCCACCAGCTTCTGCGCAACCTGCGTGGCTTGACGCGGGTCACCTGCGTCATCCTGCGGGTCCAGTTGCAGCGTGATCTTTTGGCCACCGATCACCAGACCCTTCTTGTTGATTTCTTCGATAGCGAGACGTGCGCCGTTTTCGTTATCTTTACCCAAATGCGCGATGCCGCCGGTCAGCGGAGCGACGTGGCCGATCTTGACGATTTCGTCAGCGGACGCAACGCTCGACGCCGTGGCGCAGGCCAGTGCGGCTGCAGCGACAGGCAGCAGTTTGAAATACAGGTTCCTCATTAAAACGTCTCCGGTTTCCGGTTCAGCAAATTCAGCGCCGCTTTTAAGCGTGGTGTAGTCGTTTTGCGACCGGGACTGAGTGTACCTTTACAAAAAAACACCATCACAAAAATCTGCGGGAAGATTTCATGAGTTGTGGTTTTTTAGGCGGTGACACTCCGGGTAAATCCCAGTAAGCAATGGTTCCGCATAAGTCTCGATAATTTTGAGATTGTCGTCGTGCCGTCACCTCCACTGCGCAGTCTGCAACTTTTCCGAACCTGACGTATCCTGCCCTCTCCTTGCTTTTCGCCATTCTGTCGCCGCTCATCGCTGCTGCACCTTTGCGAGACAGCTCACGTACGTCCCACGTGAGAGCGGCAGCAGCCACTCGTACGCCAAAAATTGAGAGACAGCACATTCTGTCTTACAAATTCCCGACATTCAATAGGAGATTTTGATATGAGCGTGACATCCCGCTGGATCGACATCACCGCCGCTGACGGCGGCACGTTTCAAGGCTATTTGGCCCTGCCGACTAGCGGCAAGGGCCCGGCGATCGTATTGATCCAGGAGATTTTCGGCGTCAACGCGCACATCCGCAGCGTCGCCGACGCGTATGCCGCAGACGGCTATGTGGTGCTGGCGCCGGACGTCTTTTGGCGCAGCAAGCCGCGCGTCGAACTCGGCTATGACCAGGCGGGAGCCGCAACCGGCATCGAATACATGCAGGCGACGCCGATGCCGACGTTCGTCAGCGATCTGGGCGCGACCGTCAGCGCGTTGCGCACGATGTCCGAAGTCACGGGCAAGATCGCTGCCATCGGCTACTGCTTCGGCGGCTTGCTCGCGTATTTCGCCGCGGCCGACGCAGGCGTGGACGCCGCGGTCAGCTACTACGGTGGCGGCATTCAGAATTTCACCGAGGCCGCATCGCGCGTCAAGGTGCCGATGCTATTCCACTACGGTGAGAAGGACGACCATATCCCGCTGACCGCGGTCAGCGACGTGCAAGCAGCATTCAAGCAACACACGAATGCGACCTTCCATATCTATCCGGGCGCGGAGCACGGCTTCAACGCGTCGGTGCGATCGTCGTACCAACAGCACGCGTCTGCGCTCGCCCACGGCCGCACACTCGTCTTTCTGGCGGAAAATCTGTAACACCGTCCCGCGCCGCGTGCTCACCGAGGGCGGCGTCAGTAAAATCCCGCCTCCGCGGCCAGGCGTGCGAGCTCGATGTCGTTGCTCACCCCGAGCTTCTGCATCGCAGAACGCTTCTGGTTGCTGATGGTCTTTGCGCTGCGCTCAAAATGGCGCGCAACCTCCTGCAGCGACTGTCCGGACAACAGCATCCGGACGACGGCTGCCTCCCGGCGGCTCAGGCGACCGACGAAAGACTGGTTTTCGCTTGTCCGCGGAAAACGAGAAATCGGACCGTTTCCGGCGTGCGACGCGCGCGGACGCATTAACAAATGGCCGGACAGAACGAGCCGCAAAGTCTTGGGCAGTAGGTCGATCGGGTCGGTTTTACATAGCACCGCCTTCGCCCCCAGTCGGATGACGGAATCCACCACGCGGGCTTCTTTGAGCATCGTGAATACCACGATCGGCAGACGGGGGTAGGTGCGTCTCACCGCACGCAACAGGTACAATCCATCTCGTCGGGTTGTACTTTCCGTCGTGCTATCTGCTGCGCCTTTCGTTCCGTCTTTCGTTTCGTCTTTCGTTGCGCTATTTGCCGCGATTCGAGCGGGGCCTTCGGTTGCGCATGCGTCGTCGGGCATCAAGTAGTCCATCACCAAAATATCGCAGGTGATGCGGCTCAATGCATCGATCAGCGCCTCGGGTGAATGCGCCTCGGCTGCAACGATCATCGCACCTGTCGCCTCCAACACCGTGCGCACTCCCAAAAGCAGCGTGGGATGATCATCGGCCAGGACTACACGAATGGGCATATCCGTTTCCTTTGAAGTCTGAATGGAGCACCTTATTAATGTTACTACGCACTCCTAACGCAAACCAATGCCTGTCTTTCCGGTCGCATCTGGAAAGCCGAAGGACACCGGGATAATGCCCCGATGAGATACCCCTTTACGTCGGGCCGGCGCGCCGGGGCTGGCGCGGCGAACGCCTCGCAGCGCGACCCCGACTTGCTTTCCCTCGCATCGGTTAGCCATGAAATCCGCACACCGATGAACAGCTTGATCGGCATGCTCGAGTTGCTGTCGTTGACGCCGTTGACTGCCGAGCAGCGCCATCTGCTTCGTATCGCACGCGATTCCGCGCGCACGTTGGCACGCGTGGCGGATGATGTCCTGGATGTGTCGAAAATCCGCGCGGGACGCGTCGAGCTCGAAACGAAGCCGGTCGATATACGGTGCCTGATCGAGGATTTGACAGCGTTATTACGGGCGGAAAGTACCAGCTCGGACGTGAGCATTGAAGCCGATATCGATTCGCGGCTGTGTCGCCCTATATCGACCGATCCCACCCGCCTGCGCCAAGTGCTTCTCAACGTGGCCGGCAATGCGCTCAAATTCACGCATGCTGGCAGCGTCACGATCCGGGCGCGTTTGCTGGAGGAGTTCGACGCGGCGCAGCGGTTTCGCATATCGATCGTCGATACCGGAATCGGCATGTCCCGCCAATCGTTGAAGCGTATCTGGGAGCCGTTTGCCCAGGCGCGCGCCTCGACGGCGCGCTTCTACGGTGGCACCGGGCTGGGGCTGACGATTGCCCGGCAACTGGCGTCGCGGCTCGGCGGTAGGTTATCGATGCATAGCCGTCTGGGGAAGGGCACCACCGCTCACCTCGACATGACGCTGCCGATTGCGGTAGCGGCGCATGTTGGAAGAACGCCCGGCAATAAACGCGCGTTTGACACCGGTCGGACTCAGACGACCGGTGCGTCTTCCAATCCGATCCCACGCATGCCGGACGATGCCCCGGCATCGACAAGACCGGCGGCAGACGGTGCCCGATCCCATTTCCGCATATTGATCGCCGACGACGATCCGACGAATCGATTGGTGATCGAGATGCAGCTGACGCAACTGGGCTATTCGTTCGCTGCCGCTGCCGACGGTGCCGCCGCACTCGCGCACCTGCAGGACAGAGGCTTCGACCTGCTGCTGACGGACCTGCGGATGCCGGCGCTCGATGGTC
>CAWUJR010000318.1:0-5010 GCA_963922375.1 uncultured Robbsia sp. | reverse complement strand
TGCCCGGCCCATCACGCACGAATAACGCGTCGCAGCGGGGTGATGCAGGGTCGGGTCGGGCGATCTGTCCCGCCACGCTGCCGAAGAAAGCACTGAAGACGGCAATGAACGTTATAGCGACCCCCTCGTTGCCGTTAGAGAACCGCTTGGCCTGCCGCGTCGATGAGCCACTGTGCAAACGCCTTGACCGCGTCATCGCGCGCGCGATCGGCGTTCACGACTAACGCGTAGTCGCGGGCGCGCCAAGTGGGCGCAGCGATCGGACAAACAAGCCGCCCCGCGGCAATGTCGCGCTGAATCAACGGCAGCGATGCCAGTGTCACGCCCAACCCTTCCACCGCCGCAGCCAGTTGCAGATACGTGTGATCCAACTCGATGTGACTGCTTGGCTGTAAATCCGGCGCACCGGCCTCTTTCAACCAGTGCGACCAAGCCGAACGTGTCGTCACCGAATGCAGTAGCGTATGTTGGCGAAGGTCTGTCACGGTACGTATCGGATGCGCTCGAAGCAGCGCAGGACTGCATGCAGGCAGTCGAATATCGGCGAGCAAGCTCTGCGAGGTCAGACCCGAGCCCTGTTCCGGCCCGGAGCGCACACCGATATCGAACGCGGCGCCGATGTATCGCAATTTACGCGAAGTAGTCGATATCCTCACGTCAATGGCGGGATACTTTTGCTTGAATTCCAATAATCGCGGCAGTAACCACCCTATTGCGAAACTGGGCTGCACATTCACGCGCACGATTCCCGATACCCGGCGCGCAACGTCATTTCGACGCAACCGGCTGGAAGCGCTCGCCAACTGACTGAAGGTGGTACTGACCTCGGCGAGGAGGGCCGCGCCTTCATCGGTCAGCACGACACCGCGCGCACGGCGCTCGAATAGCGGCACGCCAAACCAATCCTCCAACAACCTGATCTGCTTGCCAACGGCCCAATGCGTGACATGGAGATCGATGGCCGCCGCCGCGAAGCTGCCAGAGCGTGCGACGGCTTCGAAGTTGCGCAGCGCATTGAGCGGCGGCAACTTGTCTGGCTGCGATGCGGTCCCCGAGCGATTTTCCACGACGTGACTTTTTGTCCCTGTTGACGCGATATTACATCAGTTGAAACGCGCCTCAAACGGCCATAACATCGATGGCAAAGAATGTCGATGACGCGCGTCGCGCGGCCGTCAAATCCGCGTCTCATTAAAGAAAATCATGCGTTTTACACTTTTCAGCGGATCGCAACCGCGACCGCGCAACGCGCAACGCGGGGCCACACACTCAGCACAATCAGCACAACCGGCACAACCCGCGCAGCCATCAAGCGCACGGGTGTTATGGCTCTCCTGCGTCGCACACGCTCTCCATGACGGCTACACCGACATGATCTACGTGCTACTGCCTGTATGGCAGGCGGATTTCGGCTTGAGCTACGGCGCGCTCGCCATGCTGCGAGGCATCTACGCCGGCACGATGGCAGCACTGCAGATTCCTGCCGGTCGCTTGGCGCAGCATCTCGGAAGCCGGGCAACCTTGGCGCTAGGGACCTTGCTGGCCGCGGCGGGTTATACGGTTGCCGGATTTTCCGGTAGCCTGACGGGTCTTCTCATCGCACTCGCGATCTCCGGCAGTGGATCGAGCACGCAGCATCCCATCGCATCAGGGGCTGTATCGCGCGTCTATGGGCGCAACGCGCGAGGGCCATTAAGCATCTATAACTTCTCCGGCGACCTTGGTAAGTCTGCGGTACCCGCTGCCATTTCTCTGCTCGTCACACTGATGCCTTGGCGCCATGTACTGTGGATCGTGTCCGCATTAGGCTGCCTGGTGGCCGGTGCCATTGCGCTGTTTCTTCCTTCAGTGCCGCGCAACGAGGCTGCCAACGAGACGCGATCCGGCCTTGAACGTGACACGGCGAAGACGGGGTTTTATCTGCTGCTGGCCATCGGCATTCTAGATACGGGCGTAAGAGTGGGACTTTTGACGTTCGTCCCTTTCCTGCTGAAGGCGAAAGGCGTCTCACCGTCGGTCATAGGAACCGCACTGGCACTGGTCTTTATCGGCGGTGCCGCCGGCAAATTCGCTTGCGGCTGGCTAGGAGCCCGGATGGGCGTGATCGGGACCGTACTGACCACCGAAGGAGGAACCGCCGCTTGCATCGTCGCTTTGATGTCCTGCCCTTTGCCGCTGACGTTCTTACTGCTTCCGGTACTCGGGATGATGCTCAATGGCACCTCTTCCGTACTATATGGGACGGTTCCGGAACTAACGTCCGGCGCGCACACCGAGCGGGCATTCGCGCTGTTCTATACCGGCACGATCGCATCGGGCGCCCTTTCTCCGCTAGCCTATGGATTTCTTGGCGATCGTGTCGGCATCAATGGCGCGACATATGCGACGGCATTGACCGCATTGGCCGTTTTTCCGCTGGCCATCGCGCTGCGATCGCGTTTGACTTGATTCCTCACGCGGCCGCTCGCCCTCGTCGGCGGTGTTTGCGATCGGTTAGAACGATGCCGCAGCGCTCGCGATGATGGCGATCGTCGATGCGGCGAAAATAGAGAAACCGACCAAACGTCGCTTGTTCAACTCGGACCACAAGATCACGCCTGTGATGGAGAGCATCACCATCGCGCCGGCGAACGAATCAGCCAGCAAGATCCATGGCACTGCAACCCCATTGCTGCGATGCAAGTTCTGAATGATCCCGAACAGGTTGTGCTGAATCCGGGTCACGCTTACCTGTGCAGCACCGCGCCAGTATTCGGCCGACACCATGTAGTTCGGCGCGGCGAAACGGATTTCCCAGCGTTCCGGCTGCTGCACGGTCTTATCGCCCCATGTAACCGGTTGCGCCCTGTCTTTCGATAGGCGCTCCGGCGCATGCGACAAATCCAGCGATTGACGCAAATATGCCCCCAATGCCTGGGGACTGACGCGTGCGACTTCCGGCACGTCCAACTGAACCGTAGAGCGCTTCGGGGGCTGCATCGGCAAGCGCATCACTGCGCGATGATTCTGCAAAATACCGGTCACGCCGAACAGCAAGCCGGCAATGGCTCCCCATAGGCCAATCCAGCCATGGATGCGACGCAGCCATTTTAAGAAACGGCTTCGCGTCGATCCCTTCGACTTCGCTGGAGCAAGGGTGGAAGAGAAAGGTGTCTGCATCAGTGGTCTACAAAGAGCCGGTAATTTACATGCAAATTCTGCAATCGACAATGATTCTTATTACGACAATACCATCTCATTATTTCGGCCATATTGCAAGACCGCGAACCGTTCGCGGCACGGCGCTTGCATCCAATTCCTGTGGCTTCCGCATCGTGCACCCATAAATTAAGTCGGCGGGCGGTCACGGCCTCACACAACATCAACGAGCGGAGGCAACCGGTATGAATTTTTTCTACTGGGAAAAACTCATCGCCGCGATCCTTACGGCATCCGTCGTCATTGCATACTGCTCCACGACGGACGGCGCCCAGAAAGCGATCCGGCGGTTCCTACAAGCGTGGGTGGTCAGAGTGATTCAGGTGTGGCTGCTAGGCCAGGGGGCGTACGTGATGCTGTCGTTTTTTCAAACGCCCGGTTCGCCCACCCGGAGCGAGATCGGATACTTGCTACTGGCTATCTTCAATGCGGTGATCTGGGGGTTTTTCTTGTTACGCGACACGCTTCGGTATTTTTTGAGAGATCGACGCGGGGAACGGCCCGCCACCTAGGATGACGGCGCAAGCCGCTCGGTCGGGCCGATCTGATCGATCTGGTCGATCTGCGCGTCGCTCGTGATCAAAGACCGGGATAGTGGCCTGCCGCAATGTCCTCCAGCAACGTCGGATGCGTGTCTTCCCAGCCGAGCAGCGCACGAGTGTGGGCACTGGAAGCGGGAATATCCGCGCCAAAGAACATGCTGAGCCAATCGAAGTGGGCCTGCGCTTGACCGGCAGGGATCGACTCCGCGGGCACGTTCAGGAATTTGCCTATCGCCGCGGCAATGTCGCGCGCAGCGACGCCCTCTTCTGCAACGGCATGCAGCACCGTCCCCGGTGTCGCCCTGTCGATCGCTAAACGCACCAATTTGGCAGCATCGAGCCGATGGACGGCTGGCCAACGGTTTTGACCGTCGCCAATGAAGCCTGAGACCCTCTTCTCTCGCGCGATGCGCGCCAGTACTGATACGAATCCGTGATCGCCGCCGGCACCGTGCACGGTAGGCGCGAAGCGCACCACGATCGAACGGATTTTCCGTTCTGCCAAACCCAAGGTGTGGGCCGCATTTCCTAAGCGCGGATGACCGCCCGCGGCCGGCAAGTCGCTTTCAGTGCCGACACGCCCTGATGCCAGCCCCAACGTACCAGAGGCGATCAGTAGCGGACCGCCGGTTCCCTCCAATACCTCGGCAAACGCGTCGATCGCCGCGCGATCCGTTTGGGCGGCAGCAGCCATCTGCGAGAAATCATGGTTGTAGCCAAGATGCACGACGCCATCTGCCAACGCTGCCGCAGCGCGCAGGCTGTCGACGTCGTCCAGACTGCCCCGGACGACCTCGGCACCCAGTCCGGCAATTTTGACAGCAGCATCGTCATTACGCGCTAGTCCCAACACATGATGACCTGCGTCAATGAGTTCTTTGACGCTGGCCGAGCCGATCCAACCCGAAGCACCGGTCACGAGAATTCGCATGGATTGCTCCTTTGATGTCATTAAGTGACATCAGTATAACGCTATGATGTCACATTGTGTCAACACTTGTAGGAGCAGCATGGCACGGTGGGAATTAGGCGCCGAGGACCGCTTTCGGGCGGCCGCCATCGAACTTTTTGGCGAAATCGGCTTCGAGCAAACGACGGTCGCCGCGATCGCACAGCGCGCGGGCTTGACCGCGCGCACTTTTTTTCGCTACTTCGCGGACAAGCGCGAGGTGCTGTTCAGTGGCTCGGAACGGTTGCAGCAAACGATGATGGACGCACTGGGTGGCGCACCTGCCGACGAGTCACCGGTCGACGCGGTCGCCGCCGCGCT
>CAWUJR010000317.1:0-5016 GCA_963922375.1 uncultured Robbsia sp. | reverse complement strand
GACAGCGCTGTCGATACCGTTGTGTCGCGTGATATGCTGTGATTCATTCGATTCGATAAAAACACGACTTACATGATGGTGCCGATGGTCGCGACAGTGTTGCAGAAGGACCCGCAGAAGCTTAGCCCGAAGCCAATCATCCGAGTATATCGCGCGATGGCCGCCTCTTTGGTATTCGGTCTCCTAGCCGCTTGCAGTACGCCCGGAAATGTACAGGCGCAAACCGCGCCGACGAATGCGGATCAAGTCTTCGTTGCATTGCGCGAGGCCGCGCGCAAGAACGACGCGGCAAGCGCTGCGCAACTGGCTGCGCAAATTCCCGACTATCCGGCACCCGGTTATGTCGATTACTTCCGTATCAAAGCGTCGATGTTCGATAGCGCCGGCCACGCGCGACTGGATGCCCCGGACGATCAGATCCAGGCTTTCCTCTCGCGTTACGACGGCAGCGCGATCGCCGATCGGATGCGTAACGATTATCTGGTCGTGCTGGGCGGGCGTCACGATTGGCGTGCGTTCCTGGCGGAATACCCGCGCTTCGTGCTGAACGACGATACGCAGGTCAAATGCTATGCGCTCGAAGCCCGTGCCGCGAAGGGCGAGAACGTCGCCGATGCCGCGCGCGATCTGCTGATCGAGCCGCGCTGGTATGGCGATGGTTGTGTGGATCTGATCGGCGCCTTGGCGGCGAACGGTCAATTCACGACCGACGATGTGTGGGCGCAAATCCGGTTGGCCTATGAAGGCAACGACACGTCGCTCGGTCAGCGCTTGGCCGACGCACTGGGTCAGGAGAAGCCGAGCGACAACCAGTTCAGCATGGCGACCGACAAGCCGCCGATTTATCTGGCAGGAACCATCCGAACGAATAGCACCGCGCACCAGTTGGCGCTGCTCGCCATCACCCGGATGGCCGGCAACGATCCCGCGCAGGCGGCCGTCGCGTATGCCGCCGTCGAGCCACGGTTGACTGCGCAGGAACGCGGCATGGGTTGGAGCACGATCGCCTATCGGGCTGCGCTGAAGCAGATGCCGGCGGCAGCAGACTGGTATCGCTTGACGGTGGATGCAACGATGTCCGATAACGCGTACGAATGGCGTGTACGCGCGGCGCTGATGGCGCAGGACTGGACGATGGTGCGGTGGTCTGTCGAGGCGATGCCGCCGCGTCTGCGTGACAAGCCGGTGTGGATCTATTGGCGTGCCCGTGCATTGGCGGAGGCGGGCGATGCGATGGGGGCACAGACCTTGTATGCGTCCATTGCCGATCAGTACAACTTCTACGGGCAGTTGGCCACGGAGGCATTGGGCCGTCCGATTACGTTGCCGTCGCGCACGACGGTCAGCGATGCAGAGATCCAACAAGCGGCGCGGAACCCGGGTTTTCAGCTTGCACGACGTTTCTACGCGCTGAATCTGCGTCCTGAAGGCAATCGTGAATGGAATTGGCAACTGCGCGGGATGACCGATCATCAATTGCTCGCCGCCGCCAACTATGCGAATCGGATCGAGCTGTTCGACCGTGCGGTCAATTCGGCCGACCGTACGAAGCTCGAGCATGATTTCACGCTGCGCTATCTGGCGCCGTTCCGTCCGATCGTCGACCGGTATGCGGCGTCGGCGGGGCTCGATGTCGAATGGGCGTACGGGCTGATGCGTCAGGAATCGCGTTTTATCTATAACGCACGCTCCGGTGTGGGCGCGAGTGGCTTGATGCAACTGATGCCCGGTACCGCCGACCTGGTCGCGCGACGGCTCGGTCTGGGCAAATTGAGCCGCGATCAAATCAATCAACTGGATACGAATATCCAGTTGGGCACCGCGTATCTGGCCGGCATCTACGACCAATTCGATCAATCGCCGGTGTTGGCGTCGGCCGGCTATAACGCAGGGCCGGGGCGCTCGCGTCAATGGCGGCAAGCGCTGTCGCGACCGGAGGAGGGGGCGATCTTTGCGGAAACCATTCCCTTTAATGAGACGCGCGACTATGTGAAGAACGTGCTATCGAATACGACGTACTATGGGGTGTTATTCGAAGGCAAGCCGCAGTCACTGAAGAACCGTCTCGGGGTGATATCGCCGTAAGAGCGAAGATCGCAGCAGACGGACAGTGAAGCAGACAGCGAGGGAGACAGCGCATGCGTTATCAAACGGTCGCATTGATCGGCGGTACCGGCTTTATCGGGAGACATCTGGTGCCGCGCCTGCTTGCCGCCGGACGGCATGTCAGGGTCGCTGCCCGGCGGCGCTCGCATGCAGGGCCATTGCAGATGCTGCCGGTGTCGATCGTCGAGTGCGATGTCCACGATCCTGTCCAACTGGCCGACTTCCTGGAAGGCGCCGATGTGGTCATCAATCTGGTCGGGGTCCTGCA
The DNA here is from genome assembly GCA_963922375.1 of uncultured Robbsia sp. GTDB lineage: Bacteria > Pseudomonadota > Gammaproteobacteria > Burkholderiales > Burkholderiaceae > Robbsia. The sequence continues at coordinate 2,642 of CAWUJR010000317.1, read as the reverse complement.
GGATCGTCGGCAGCAACCTTATGGTCCCGGCTTCAAAAAAGCGCATGTGGATTTGCCGGGCAAAATCGTCGATGCGTGCGCGCGTCTTGGTATTCGGCGCTTCCTGCATGTCAGCGCATTGGCCGCCGATTCGAACGCGCCCAGTATGTATCTGCGCTCGAAGGGCGACGGCGAGAAGCGGATCGAAGCCGCGGCGCAGCCGCCGGTCAACCTGCTGACGACGATTTTTCGGCCGTCGGTGATTTTCGGGCCTGGCGACAAGTTTTTGAATACGTTTGCCGCATTGCAAAAAATCTTTCCATTCGTGCCGCTGGCGTGCGCGAATGCGAGATTCCAGCCGGTCTTCGTCGGCGATGTGGCCGATGCGATCTCGAATGCGATCGACACCGACGCCGCCGTCGGTCGCGTCTTCGAGTTGGGCGGCCCGCGCGTGTACACCCTGGCCGAGCTGGTGCGTCTGGCGGGCGTGGTGAGCGGCCATTCGCGGCCGGTTTTCGGACTGCCGGACTGGGTTGCGCGGCTGCAGGGCGCGGTGTTCGAGCATCTTCCCAACGCGCCCATCACAAGAGACAATATCGATTCGATGAAGATCGATTCGGTCACGTCGGCACCGATCGATCCGGTATTGCGGGTGACGCCCGTCGCGATCGAATCCATCGCCCCCGGCTATTTGGGTGAGCAGGCCGCCCGGCAGCGTGCGTCGGATGTGGGCAGTGTTCGCGCGGGCACGTCGGTATACGACGACGGCGACCGAGACCGGCGGCGATAAAGCGGCGATAAGGCTGCGATAAGGCTGCGACCACGCAACGCGCGGCAACGGCAACGGCAACGACAACGACAACGACAACGCATCGTGCCCTCTTAACAAGGACCTGATTTCATGCAATTGATTATCGCCAGCAAGAACTATTCGTCCTGGTCGATGCGTCCGTGGGTGTTGATGACACACTTTGGCGTGCCATTCGACGAGGTGGTGATCGGTTTGGCGCAGGCGGACACCGATCAGTCCATTCGTCGCTATTCGCCGAGCGGAAAATTACCCTGTCTGATCGACGGCGATCTCGTTGTCTGGGATTCGCTTGCGATCAGCGAGACGATAGCCGAGCGTTATCCGGACCACGCTTTTTGGCCGCGCGATCCCGCGGCCCGGGCGCACGCGCGGGCGATCAGCGCGGAAATGCATTCGAGTTTCGCTGCATTGCGGACCGCGATGCCGATGAATATCCGCGCGCGGGTCGAAGATTTCCGAGTGGGTGCCGAGGCAGCCGAAAGCGTGGCAGCGGATATCGCCCGCATCGACGCGCTCTGGAGCGACTGCCTGTCGCGCTCCGGCGGTCCTTTCCTGTTCGGTGATTTCACGATTGCCGATGCGATGTATGTCGCGGTCGTGATGCGCTTCAATAGTTATGCGCCGCCCTTGTCCGAAGCCGCGGCCACCTATGCGGCGCGCATCACGGCATTGCCGGCGGTGCAGCAATGGACTAAAGCGGCGGTCCAGGAGCCGGGGATCGCCCGATACGATGCGCTGATATGAATATTTATGCGGTAGGCGGGGCGATTCGCGATGAATTGCTCGGGCTTGAGGTCAAAGACCGGGATTACGTGGTCGTCGGTGCGACGCCGGAGCAAATGGTCGCGCGCGGCTTTCGGCCGGTGGGCAAGGATTTTCCGGTGTTTCTGCATCCGCAGACGCAGGCTGAATACGCATTGGCGCGCACTGAACGCAAAACGGCGGCCGGCTATCACGGCTTCGTTTTTCATTATGAACCGAACGTCACGCTCGAAGAGGATCTCGCGCGTCGCGACCTGACGATCAATGCGATGGCGCGGGCGGTTGCGCCGGACGGATCGCTCGTCGGTCCGGTCGTCGATCCGTATCGCGGGCAGGACGACTTGGCCGCCCGGGTGTTCCGACATGTCGGACCGGCTTTCACCGAGGACCCGGTGCGGATTCTGCGTCTCGCTCGCTTCGCGGCGCGATTCACCGACTTCTCCGTGGCACCGCAGACGCTGGCATTGATGCGTCAGATGGTCGAGGCCGGCGAAGTGGATGCCCTGGTGCCAGAGCGTGTCTGGCAGGAAGTCTCGCGTGGCCTGATGGAGGAGAAGCCGTCGCGAATGTTTGCGTTGTTGCGCGACTGCGGCGCGCTTGCGCGCATTTTGCCTGAAGTGGATCGGCTCTACGGGGTACCGCAACGGGCCGACTATCATCCGGAAGTGGACACGGGCGTGCATGTGATGATGGTGCTCGACCATGCTGCCGCACATGGCTATTCGCTGCCGGTGCGCTTCGCGGCGCTCATGCACGATCTCGGCAAGGGCACTACGCCGGAAGACATCTTGCCCCGGCACATCGGTCATGAAGGGCGTGGCGTCGACCTGCTCAAGCCGTTATGCGACCGATTGCGCGTGCCGAACGAATGCCGGGACCTCGCGGTGTTGGTCGCCCGGGAGCACGGCAATATTCATCGCGTTGCCGAGATGGGCGCCGCCGCACTGGTGCGGTTATTGGAGCGTTGCGACGGCATGCGCAAGCCGGGCCGGTTTGCCGAAGCATTGCAAGCGTGCGAGTCCGACGCGCGCGGGCGCTTGGGTTTCGAGCGCCAGCCCTATCCGCAAGCCGAGCGTTTGCGTATCGCGCT
>CAWUJR010000316.1:0-5059 GCA_963922375.1 uncultured Robbsia sp. | reverse complement strand
GGGGCGCCGCCGTACGACCCGCCGCATCCGGAGATCATGCTGCGACACATCGATGCGATCGCCCTCGACACGATGGACGCATTGGCGATCGGCCCCGGGCTTGGTAAAAGTGCACGTGCGCACGCCATCCTGCGACGCGCGCTCGATCTCGGGCTGCCGACGTTGATCGATGCCGATGCATTGAATCTGATATCGATGCACGCCGACCTCGCCGAGCGGGTACGTCAACGCGGCGACCGGATCGTCATGACGCCGCATCCGGGCGAAGCATCGCGGCTATTGAACCGCAGTACCCATGACATCGAAGCGGACCGGATCGCCTCGGCGATGGCGCTCGCTGAGCGCTTTCGCTGTACCGTCGTGCTGAAGGGATCGGGCACGGTGATCGCCGCACCCGATGGCCGCGTCGCCATCAACGCGACCGGGAACGCAGGTCTCTCGACCGGCGGCACCGGCGACGTGTTGAGTGGCGTGGTCGGGGCGTTCCTGTCGCAACACTTGCCGCCGTTCGATGCCGCATTGGCAGCCACTTTCCTCCACGGGCGCGCGGCAGAGCATCTGAGCGACGACCTGCACACGCAGGGTCATCGGAGCCCATCGAGTACGACGATGCCAGGCGGTCCGGCCGGCCTCACTGCCGGTGAACTGGCGCCTGCGATGCGCCAGTTACTGAACGCGTTGCTGCGTGCGTACCGGCTCGCCTGAGCGCGCGAGCGTGATAGTCCACGGCATTCGACGCGCACGACGTTTATACTAAGCACGGTTGGATTCACACGGCATCGCGCCTTCAGCATGCGATGCCGCACCAAGCAGATCATCAGCAAAACAAGCGGAACACAACAACAGTTTGCAAGTGCGATCGCCCGCTGTACGTCTATCCACTTCGTCGAACCCTATTGAGACGGCTATGACAAATAAGACGCTTCCTTCCTGGTCCCCGCTGAAAACCCACTACGCCGCCATCCGCGATCAAAAACTGCGCGACTGGTTCGCTGCAGAAAACGACGCGTCCCCGTCGCGCGCTGAGCGCTTCACGTTCAGCGGCGGTGGCTTGACGATCGATTTCTCGAAACATCGGATCACCGATGAGACGTTGACCCTGTTGACGCAGCTGGCCCGCGATGCGGGCGTGGAAGCGCGTCGCGATGCGGTCTTCGCTGGCGATATCGTCAACTCGACCGAAGGCCGCGCCGCATTGCACACCGCATTGCGTTCGCCGGATCCGAAGGCGCCGTATCATCAGCAGGTGCTCGATGAACGCGCAAAGATGGCGGCGTTTGCCGAGAAGGTTCGACAAGGCGAATGGCGCGGGTATACCGGCAAGCCGATCCGGCATATCGTCAATATCGGCATCGGTGGTTCCGACCTCGGTCCGAAGATGGTCTGCCATGCACTGCATCATCTGGCCGATCCGGAAATCACCACGCATTTCGTGTCGAACGTCGATGGTGCGGATCTCGCACGCGTCGTCGATCAGATCGATCCCGAAACGACGCTCGCGATCATCGTGTCGAAGACTTTCACGACATTGGAGACGATGACCAATGCGCGCTCGCTGCGCCAGTGGTTCGTCAATCGCGGTTGTCCGCAAGAGGAGCTGCATCGGCACTTTGTTGGCGTGTCGGCCAACCCCGAAGAAGTCGTGCGCTTCGGTATTGCGAAAGACAATGTTTTCGAAATGTGGGACTGGGTAGGTGGGCGTTATTCGCTGTGGAGTGCGGTGGGCTTGTCGATCATGCTGTCGGTCGGACCGGCGAACTTCGACGCACTCCTCGCCGGCGCCGCGGCCATGGACAAGCACTTTCAAGAGGCACCGCTGGAGCGCAATCTGCCGGTCTTGATGGCGTTGATCGGCATCTGGTATCGCGACATCTTCGAATCGCAAAGCGTGTTGGTGGCACCTTACTCGGAAGCGCTGCACTACCTGCCGTCTTATCTGCAACAGCTGGAGATGGAAAGCAACGGCAAGTCCGCCCGTCTCGATGGCGAGCCGGTGCGCGAGCCGACGGCTGCGGTCATCTGGGGGGAACCGGGCACGAACGGTCAGCACGCGTTCTTCCAGATGCTGCATCAGGGCCCCACGCTGATCCCGATCGATTTCGTCGCAGTGCTCACCCCCGAACATCGCTTCGTCGATCATCACGTGAAGCTGCTGGCGAATTGCTTTGCGCAAAGCGAGGCGTTAATGCTCGGTCGCACATTGGAAGAGGCGCGCAAGGTGGCAGGTCCCGACCGCCCCGATCTGGCGCCGCATCTGACATTCCCCGGCAACCGGCCGAGCAGTACCATCCTGATCGATGCATTGACGCCGAATGCATTGGGCGCGTTGATCGCCCTCTATGAACAGAAAGTACTGGTGCAAGCAACGATCTGGAACATCAATCCGTTCGATCAGTTCGGCGTGGAACTCGGCAAGGTGCTCGGCAAGGTCGTCGAAGCCGACCTCGAAGGGAAGAGCGACGGCAAACACGACTCGTCCACCGCCGCATTGATCGCGCGCGCAAAAGAAAGACTGGGCCGATAGATCGGCAGATGCGGCGCCCGAATGATCGCGAACTCGGGCCGCCATTCAGAACGCTTGCGTTCGATGACTGATTCGCCCTGCTTCTATGGTGATCGAGCGGCTGCATCGCGCGGCCAGATCCGGATCGTGCGTTACGAGTACCAGCGTCGCGCCGTGCGTGCGGTTCATCTCGAACATCAGTTCAGTGATCGCGTCGCCGGTAGCGGCGTCCAGGCTGCCGGTCGGCTCGTCCGCAAACAGCACGGCCGGGCCCGTGACGAATGCGCGTGCCAATGCCACACGTTGCTGCTCGCCCCCGGAAAGCAGTCGGGGATAATGCCGCAAACGCGATCCGAGCCCCACCGATGTCAACAGGTGAACCGCCCGCTCGCGCACGTCGCCCTCCTCCACGGCATCGCCCCGCAATTCCAATGGCAACATCACATTTTCCAGCGCGTTCAGGTGCGGCATCAGCTGAAACGACTGAAACACGAAACCAACCGACCGACCGCGCAATGCCGCGCGCTGGTCCTCGTCGAGCGTTTCCAGCGCTTCGCCCATCAACCGGATCGAGCCGCTGCTCGCCGAGTCCAGTCCAGCCAACAACCCGAGCAGTGTCGATTTGCCGGATCCCGATTCGCCGACGATCGCGAGCGATTCGCCCGCCCGAACCGCCAGATCGATGCCCTCCAGGATCACCAACTCGCCCGTCGCGTCGCTTACCCGCTTCGCCACGCCTTTGACTTCTATGATCGGATCCGTGCTGGTCTGCATGCACACTCTTAACAGAAAGATTCACGTTACCGCTCGACGTCTGTCGAACTGGTTACTCAGCCAATCGGTGCGTTCCGGCGTGCTCACCGTGGCGATGGCGGCTGTCGGCATCGGTGCGATGAGCGTCGACCTCAGCGCCTCCGCCACCGCAGCGCCTTCTGCAGCCTCTATACCGAACGCCGCCACCGCCACCGTCGAGCATCCCGCTTCGACAAACGCCGCAGGCGAGCGGTCTACGGCGAGTGCTGCCACACCTGCCATCCTGGTGCTCGGCGATAGCCTGTCCGCCGAATATGGCCTGGACCGCGGAACCGGATGGGTACCACTGCTCGCCAAGCGCCTCGAGGCCCAGCCTGACGAGCATCATTATAGCGTCAGCAACGCCAGCATCAGCGGCGACACGACCAGCGGCGGCCTCAGCCGCTTGCCCGCGCTGCTCGCCCGCGTGCATCCCGCCATCGTCATCGTCGAACTGGGTGCCAACGACGCTTTGCGCGGCATTCCCGTCGCGACGACGCGCAGTAATTTGACCACGATCGTGCAACTGGCGCAGGCGCACCACGCCAAGGTGCTCCTGGTCGGCATGCAGATTCCCCCGAATTACGGACCGGCCTATACGCAGGCGTTTGCGGCGCTTTTTCCGGCGATTTCTGCAAGATTCAAAACTGCGTTGGTCCCATTCTTGCTTAATGGGATCGCCGACAAACCCGAGTTGTTCCAGGCGGACCAGATGCACCCGATCGCCCAAGCTCAACCGGTTTTGCTCGAAAACGTCTGGAAACCGCTCCAGTCATTGATCCATGCGGGGTAGCGCGGAGCGGTGCCGCAGCAGGCCTCTCGCGCAGGTAGCGCATGTTTTACAGCATGGGCACCTGGGAAGGGGCAAAAAGCGGTACCTCGCACCGGCAAATTCGTCTACCTCGTTCGCGAGGCGTAGAAAAGGAGATAACAACGTGAAATATTTACCGATCATCGCCACGGCGGCTTTGTTTTCAGCTTCAGCAATGGCCGCACCTTCCGAGCAATTTACCTCGGTTGGCAAGAGCGACAAGGCCCCGAAGGCGGTCGCTCAATGCATCGCATCCGCCTGGGCCGACAAGACGCAGCAGCCTGTCGTGTCGCAGACCGTGATCGCTAACGATATGGGCGTCGATGTGCTGGTTCCGGGGCAAGCGCCTGGTGGCGACGCGGCGACGGTGCGTCCGTCGCTGCAAGGTCCGGGCACCTGGGTGGGCTTCCGCTCGACGAGCGGCACCGCACCCGATCAATCGGTCACCGGCGCGATCACCGGCTGCCTGTAACGATCGTCCGTGTGACGGCAGTACAGCGTGGGTGGTGGGGTGGGCCGGATCCGGCCGCCTCGGACACCCGCCACCGACACTACGCAAAAATCCCGCGACATGCCTTTCGGCATGCGCGGGATTTGTTTTTTGCAGTCGCGCGATCGGTGGGTGCGGCTTAGTTGCCGCTGTCGGCCGCATCGGCGGCCGTACTGCCGCTGATGTTGTAGATCTTGACCGACGCGTGTTTGCGCAGATCTGCCAGGTACGCACTCAGTTGGCTTTGTCCGTCGATCTGCCCCAATTGCTGCGCCATCTGATTCAGATGCGCCGCATCAGGCGTCGCGCCCGCATCGATCTTGTTGATCCGATAGATCGCATAGCTACCATCCTGCAGCGCCAGCCCGACGAACGCCGGAAGCGTGGCGGCATCGGCCTTGAAGATCGCGCTCATCGCATTCGCCGGCACGCCTTGCGCATCGGAACGCGACACCTTCGCGAC
>CAWUJR010000315.1:0-5061 GCA_963922375.1 uncultured Robbsia sp. | reverse complement strand
GCCGCGCCAGGTCGCAGGCAAGGTCTTGTCGGAAATGCGGACGCTATGCGGCACGCTCGGCGAGCAATTGGAAGCGATCGACAGCCACGAACGCGAACGGCGCGATCCGACGCGCATCGCGTTGACGCGGATGCTGTTGGCCTGCGGTTTCTCCGCACAGTTGGTTCGGCTGCTGCTCGGCAAATTGCCGGCGGTAGCGAATGCCGACGAAGGGCTGGCCTGGATCAAGGCCACTTTCGAGCGCAATTTGCCGGTGCTCGACAACGAAGACGCGCTGATGGGACAAGGCGGCGTGTTCGCGCTGATGGGGCCGACCGGCGTCGGCAAGACGACGACAACCGCCAAACTGGCCGCGCGTGCGGTGATGCGCCATGGCGCGGACCGCGTGGCGCTGCTGACTACCGACTCCTACCGGATTGGTGCACACGAACAATTGCGCATCTACGGTCGGATCCTCGGCGTCGCCGTACACGCGGTAAAGGACGCTGCCGATCTGAGCCTCGTGCTGTCGGAACTGCGTAACAAGCACATGGTGCTGATCGATACGATCGGGATGAGCCAGCGCGATCGGGCCGTGTCCGAACAAGTGGCCATGTTGTGCGGCACGCATTTGCCGGTGAAGCGCCTGCTGTTGTTGAATGCGACCAGTCATGGCGATACGTTGAACGAGGTGGTTCGCGCGTATGGTGCGCAGGGCGGCCAGAACGGCCAATCCGGCTTGAGCGGATGCATCATTACGAAAGTGGACGAGTCGAACGGCATCGGCGCCGCGTTGGACACGGTCATGCGTCATCGCTTGCCTGTGCATTACATATCGAACGGCCAGAAAGTACCGGAAGACCTGCGCGTGGCGCGTCGTGGCTTCCTGATCGACAAGGCGTTTAGCGAGCGCCATCGCGAGTCGCCGTTCCAGGTCGACGAGGCGGATATCGCGTTGATGTTCGGCGCTGAGGCGCAGGGCTCGGCAACTTCATTAGCTGGTGCGTCCGGTGAGGTTCAATATGGATAAGTTCGTGACGGATCAGGCTGAAGGCCTGCGTCGCTTGTTGGCACGTCGTCCGCTGCGGGTGGTCACGTTGCTGGGTGCGCAACGGGGTGCCGGCGTGACCACGGCAGCAATCAATCTGGCGGCGGGACTCTGTCATCATGGCAAGCGCGCGCTGGTCATCGACGAGCATGCGAGCGCGAGCGGCGTCGCCAATTTCGCCGATATCGTTGAGGGTCGCGTATCGGTGGAAGACGCATTTGCCGAGCAGGCCGACCATCAAACCGTCACGGTACTGGCAGCCGGCGGAGATCAGCTCGCCGATGTGACGGGCGAACAGCAGATCGCGGCACTGGATGGGGGGGCGGATCTGGTGGTGATCGATGCGCGCCTGGACGAAACCGGTTCGCTGTCATCGCTCGCAGCTTCTGCGCACGACATCGTTGTCGTCATGGAGGCCGATGCGACGTCGTTGACCGGTGCATACGGCCTGATCAAACGGTTGCATTTCCTGCATGCGAGTCAGCAGTTCCGCTTGCTGTTCAACCGCGTTGCGCATCCTGCCGACGCACAGGGCATCTACCAGAATTTGTCGGGCGTTGCGACGCGCTATCTGGGCATCTCATTGACGCCTGCGGGTGTGGTGTCGCGCGACGCGGATCGGATTTCACGCGCGGCGGCCTTGGGCGCGAGTGTGGTCGCGGCTTTTCCGTCCGCACCAGCGGCAATCGACTATCGCCGCATCGCGGCCGACATGCTACATTGGCCGTGGCGGCCGATCCCGTCGCGCGCAGCGACCGGTACCGGCGTCAACGGCGATTCACTGACAGAACGTCTGGGCTTGCGCGGCGCTCATGAGGGCGGTGGAAAAGGTTTGGCTTCGTCGTCGGCTTCTTCGTCGATGCCGAATGTGTCGTTCGATGCGAACGCCCGTCGGGGCGAAACGGCGCATACCGTCTGAGGCGAGGAATCACGATGTACACAGCAACCGGAAAACTGACGCAACAAGATACGGCGATGAAGTATGCGCCGCTGGTGCGTCGCATCGCCCTGCATATCGTTGCAAAATTGCCTTCGAGCGTTGACCTTGATGATCTCATCCAGGCCGGCATGATCGGTTTGCTTGACGCTGCAAATCGTTACAAAGGCGAACTGGGCGCGCAGTTCGAGACCTATGCAAGTCAGCGTATTCGCGGCGCCATTCTCGATCAGCTACGGGACAACGACTGGCTGCCGCGGAGCCTGCGGCGTTCTTCGCGCCAGGTCGAGCGCGCGGTGCATGAAGTCGAGCAGCGGGTCGGGCGTAGTCCGAGCGAATCGGAAATCGCCGCGCATATGGATGTACCGCTGGCTGAATACCAGTCGATGCTGCAGGAACTGCACGGCAGCCAGCTCTTCTATTACGAAGATTTCGAACGCGAAGGCGGCGATGAATCTTTCCTCGACCGCCATTGCGTTGATCGCTCAGACCCCTTGGCGACCTTGATGGACGGCGCGTTCCGGGGTGCGCTGGTCGACGCGATCGATCGCCTGCCCGAGCGGGAAAAGCTGCTCCTCAGCTTGTATTACGAGCAAGGGCTGAACTTGCGCGAAATCGGCGCCGTCATGGAAGTCAGTGAATCGCGCGTGTGTCAATTGCACAGCCAGGCGGTCAGCCGTCTGCGTGCGAAACTGCGCGAATTCGTTCCAGCTTCGGCCTGAGCCAGCATCGTGCACAGCGTGCTGGCCTAAACAGGCACACGGCGACGAGCCCTCCCACCGTTATACCCTCTCGCGAAGGACAGAAGGACTGCAGCGCGCCGCCTTACCGAACCGCTGGACGCGCCGCTGAAGCAGCACGACGCCCGCCGGATCGACATGCGTCGTGTCTGCTTGGTCGTTTCTACTGCGATCGCGTCGGGAATTTGATCAGTTCCTTCGTGGTCGTCATCAGCCCGTCTGCGATCTTTTCGGAGTCGATCTGCAGCGTGCCATTGGCAATCGCGTCCTTGATATCCGACACGCGGCCGGTGTCGACATCGCCGCTCGCATTGGCCGCGGCAGCCATCAACGCGGCCGATGCCGGTGAGAGATGCACGGTCCCGCTCGCAGCGGTGGTGGCCACTGCCACGGTCTGTGCAGCGGGGGTGGCAGCCGGTGAGGGCTGCGCGTTGCCTTTTTGCAACGTGTTGGCCGATAGGCCAGAGGTAGAAGCGTCGAGTTTCACTGCGTGTCCCCAGGGGAATTTAGTGTTTTAACGGCGCTTCTGATCGAAACTTGAGAAGAAAAAAGCAAGCACTTCGCAACGTTGTGGCCCGTACGCGACGGCTCTGTCGTCCACCCCCCGCCTACGCGCGCGAAAATGGCTTGCCGGCGGGGGCCCCGGGGTCGTGTTGACGCAGCAGCATACCGTGTGGAGGCGGCCGCAAATTCGCAAACAAGCGGGAGGGTGTGGCGAGCAGGGTGAAAGAAGGCGCGCAACGATCAGTCGTCGGAAAACGACCGATTACATGCGACCGTCGGACCCATAAACGGATAAGGTCGTACCTTGCGCCGCACGGATGGCGTCGAGTGCTGCACGGTTGTAGCTCATGCGCGTGCGCACCAGTCGGCCGTTAGTCTCGTTCGATCGCTGCGCCACCTTCGCCAGCGCCACAATCTCGTTCCAGCACGCGATAACGGCCGGTGCCGTTTTCGCCGCCACATCGAGGACTTGGGGCATGCCGGTAAGACCGGCAGCACTCAACCAGGTGGTGCGAGACCGCCCGATGGCATTCAATTTTTGGAATAACGCGGACTTGCGGTCGACAATCGGCTGGAGTGCGCTGACATCGGCACTGCCGGCGAGCGTCTGCTGCTCTTGCTCGAGTGCCGTGACGAATGCTGCCAACGTCGCGCATTCATCGTCCAGCAGCGTTTGCAATGCAGCAAAATCGGGAGAAGTCGACATAAAACGTCAAAAAAGGAAAGTCGACAGCGATCAGGCGGGTCTGCTCAGCATTTCGCGCGACCCTTGCAGCATGCCGTCGGCAATGTTGCTGGAACTGATCCGATAGGTGCCATTCGCCAACGACGCGCGGATCGCATCCACCTTGGCGGTATCGATGTCATTGCTGGGGTCGTTCGCCGACGCCATCATGCGCGACGCCGCAGGCGATAAATGCAAGCGATGACTGCCCGTCGTACGACTGGCCGCGCCCACCGACCCGATCGCATCGTTGCCCGCTGGGCTGGGTACGGCGTCGCGATTGGCCACAGCCGGCGCGCCGCCGTACGCTGCAGCGCCGGCGATAGACGTATTCGCGCCTCCGGGTTGGAGAGCGGACGTTTGGTGGTTCACCATCGAGGGATCGACTTTCACTGTTTTTCCCGGAAAGAGTTGGCTGCGGCATAAGCCGCACTACACCAAAAGTGTAGCAGGTCCCGCAGCCACTTCCAAAAGAAAAACCTCGTGGTGACAAAAGGTTACATATCGCGCGTGACGGATCCCAGGTCAGAGTGGTACGACTACCGATGCATCCGGCTGAACCACGCCACTGATCACGGTCCCGGAGGCGGTCTTTACGCGAATCGACTGACCGGGCGTCGCGTTCGCGAGCGCACTCCCTTCCGACGAGACAGCGAAGCCGTTACCCTGCGCGACCACTTTGACTTCCTGGCCGAAACGAATGGCCAGTGCCGTACGGATCATATCGGAGCGGACGGGGAGTCCCGCGGTCATTCTGTTCATCGCCACGCCCCCGACCGCCTGCGTCGGATTGGTGATCAGCGTGGCCGGGAGCGCGGTCAGATCGCCATGTTGCACCGAGAGATCGTCCATGCTGAGCGTGTCGCCGGCGTTGACGTTGCGCGCCGCCACGTAGTAATCGCCGATCACGCCGATGCGCGCCTGCAGATAAATCGTCCAGGGTTTTTCGCCATTGCAACGCACGCCCACCATCGCACGCCCCCAGAGGCGCACGCCGGGCGGAATAAACGGCTCCAATGCGGGACAGGAGGCGAGGCCGCGCGGTGCCGCCGGCGTCAACGAGATCGTGACCTCACCCGGCAACCCTTCGGTCTGCTGCGCGAGGTAGCTCTTTGCCGCGGCTTCGACG